>JAVHWG010000390.1:0-6570 GCA_032159965.1 Mycobacterium sp. | reverse complement strand
GGGTGAAGGCCGCCGATTGCCACCAACGTCGTGCTGTATCGGGCGCCGACGTGGCCCGAAGCCAGGCTGCCGGTGGCCACAACCAGCGGCGCGGCGGGGGTGGCCGTCGCTTCCTTCGACGAGGCCGACGAACCGATCGCGTTCACCGCCTGGACGGTAAAGTAGTAGGTGTGGGTGTTGCTCAGCCCCTTCACGGTGTAGCCGCGCGCGGTCGCCGGCAGCGGCGCGGTGTTGATCGGGGTAGTGCCCTCGCCGCCGGACTTGGTGCCCTCGAAAATGTTATAGCCGGTGATCGGCGAACCGCCGGTGACGGCTGGCGGGGTGAACGCCACCGTCGCGGTGCCGTTGCCGGCCGTCGCCGCGCCGATGGTGGGGGCGCCGGGGCGGGTGAGGCCGGTACCGGTCAGGGTGATGACCTGCGAGGTAGCGTCCGCGCTGTCGATCACGACCAGGTTGGCCGTGCGGTTGCCGCCGGCGGTCGGCGTGAACGTCGCGCCGAAGGTGCACGAGTAGCCGGCCGGCATCGTCCGCGGGCACGACGAGACCCCGCTGAAGTCGCCCGGGTCGGTGCCCGTCGCCGCGATGCCGGTGAAGGTGAACGGCAGGTCGCCGGTGTTCGTGATCGTGACGAGGTGCGGCGCGCTGATCACGCCGACCGGCTGACTGCCGAAGGCGATGCTGGTGGCGCTCAGCGTGGCCCGGGCCGGTCGTTCACCGACTCCCGTCAGGGTGATGGCCTGTGGGCTGCCGGGGGCGTTGTCGTAGAAGTGGAGTGTCGCCGTGCGGCTGCCGGACGCGGTGGGGTCGAAACTCGCGCCGAGCTGGCAGGACGCCCCGGGCGCGACCGGATGCAGGCAGGTGCCGATGTCGCCGCTGAAGTCGCCGGGGGCCGCGCCGTCGGCGCTCAGGGCGCTGAAGGTGAGTGGCTGGCCACCACTGTTGGTCACCGTGACGAACCGCGACGGGCTGCGCACCCCGGGCGTCTGGGTGCCGAAGTCGACGCTCGTCGCGCTCAACGTGATCGCGGCCGGCGGCGCCTGTCCGACCCCGGCCAGCGCAATGGTCTGCACGTCCTGGCCCTCGTTGTCGCTGACCGTGATCGTGGCGGCGCGGGCGCCGACGGCGGTCGGCGTGAATCCGACGACGAGCGCGCACGACTGCTGCGGGTCCAGCTCGGTGAGGCAGCTGCCGCGACTCGTGAGGAAGTCCTGCGGGTCGGCGCCGCCGAACACGACACTGTCGAAGATGATCGGGTAGTCGCCGGTGTCGGTGATCGTGACGAGTTCCTGCGCGCTGCTCGAGCCGACCAACTGCGGCGCGAACGTCACGCTGTCGGTGCTGAGCCTTGCCGGCGGGGCGACGTCGAAGGTGATCGTCACCGATCCGTCACCGGTGTTGGTTCCGGGCGTGATCGCGTGGTCCCACACGACGGAGTTGTCGTACACGCTGCCGCCCGCGCCCCCTCCGCCGCCGCCGGATCCGCCGGTCTGGCTGCCGATGCCGTGGTCGCCGCTGCCGCCGGACCCGCCACCGCAGAACCCCTCGCCGCCACCGCCACCGCCGCCGCCGCTGTTGCCGAAAGTGCTCGTGGTCTCGCCCTTCTGTCCGGGCGACACCTGGGCAGTGCCGCCGCTGCAGGTTGAGTCGCCGAGCGATCCTCCCCGACCGGCCGCGGTGCCGAAGCTCTCGACGCCGGCCGTGCCCGCCGCGGACGTGCCACCGGTGCCGCCGTCCTCGTCTGAGAATGCGCCGCCGCCACCGCCGCCACCGCCGCCGCCACCCGCGCCGAGCACGAGCGCCATCGGTGACCGGATGTAGGTAGCTCCGCCGCCGTTACCCCCGTTGCCGCCGATGTTGCCCCCGTTGCCCCCGCGCTGGCCGCCACCACCCTTCGCGCCGACCACCACCGTCAAGGTGTCGCCGGGGCGGATGTCCAGCGCCGAGTTGATCGGCAGTGTCTCGGCGACCTGCGTGCCCGAACCGCCGGCGCCGCCGGTCGACAGGCCAGTCGAGGAAGAGTCGCCCGCAAAGCCGGCCGCGCCGACGCCGATCAGGGTCACCGCCACGGCTCGCGCCGGCACCGCGATCGTGTAAGTGCCAGGCGTGCTGAAGGTCTGCGCGGCGATCGGATTCGCCGCGGCCGGCTGGGCGATCGTGACGGCCAGCCCACTCCAGAGGGCCAGCGCCGTCACGGCGGCGACCCCCGTCCGACGACGGACTGAAGCGACCAGAGACGTGTTCAGCATGCCCAGCTCCCCTTTCGAACGCCCGGTACTAACGCCCGCGCGTTTCCTGATGCGGGCCGAACACGGCGTTTGGCCTACTCCAGGCACGCTGCCGCTAAGACACGACACGTTGATAGGGAATCCGCCCGACATCGGCGGGGCGGCCTACTCAGATGTGGCCGCGCGGCTGCTCGCCGGTGCGCCCGTCCACCGACTCGCGGACGGA
The DNA here is from genome assembly GCA_032159965.1 of Mycobacterium sp. Taxonomy (GTDB): domain Bacteria; phylum Actinomycetota; class Actinomycetes; order Mycobacteriales; family Mycobacteriaceae; genus Mycobacterium. The sequence goes on along the minus strand of JAVHWG010000390.1, from coordinate 4,119 downwards.
TCACTGACGCTCTCATTCGGATGATCTGCCGGCATGGTGCCGCCAGTGGCTAGGACGGCGACGCGCGGTGGCGAGGTCAAGAACGCTCGTCCGAGACCAAAGTTGGTCGGGCTGCTGCAGGCTCCGTCGCAGCGTCAGGGGTCAGGGTTGATCCTCACGGGTTTCCACAAGATCATTGCCATGACCGCGACCGTGTCCTAACATCCTGGGATCCTAAGTTGACGATACGAGCGAGGGCAGATGGAACGCAATTTTCAAGGCGCCGGTGCTGCCGATCAGGAGCAGGACGGCGGAGCGTTCGCGATCGAGCAGCACGGCATCGATCACATCCCCGACAGCGAGCGACGTGGACGGCCGCTCGATCTGTTCTGGATCTGGCTCGGAGCGAACGTGATCTTCACCTACGTCATCGACGGCGCGATCATCGTCGGTTTTGGCCTCGGTTTCTGGGGGGGTCTCACGGTGGCGCTGGTGGGCAACCTGTTCTTCGTGCTCGTGGGCTGGGGCTCGATTCCAGGCGCCCGCGCCGGAACGGCCACCCTGGTGGTCTCCCGCTCGGCGTTCGGTGTGCTGGGCAACGCGCCAGCGGCGTTCTTGAGTTGGCTGACCGCTGTCGGTTGGGAAGCGGTGAACATCGTTATCGGCGCCCTGTCGCTGTACGAGATCGTGCAAGAGGTGGGCGGCGGGTCCGGTGTGGGATGGAAGGCCTTGGCCCTGTCCGCGATCGTCGTCCTGACCTTCGGCGTGGCGGTGCTCGGGCATGCCGCAATCACGGTGTTGAACAAGTTCTTCTCGTATGCCCTCGGCATCGGCACGCTGGTGCTGGGGGTGCTGATCTTGCCGAAGACCAACCTGCACGCCCATCCCGCTCTGGGCGCGCCGACGCACCTCGGGGCCTGGCTGCTGGCGCTGGCAGTGATGGCGGCCGCACCGTTCTCCTGGGTGAATACCGGCGCCGACTACTCTCGATATCTGCCGCGGAAGACTTCTGCCACGCGCATCACCTTCTGGACCAGCCTCGGCGGCTTTCTTCCGGCTGCCGTAATCACTGTCTTCGGTGTTTCCGCGGCCACTGCGACGAACATGAGCGATCCGGTCGCGGGGCTGAAGGCCATCCTGCCCAACTGGTTCTTCGTGACCTACCTCGCCGTCATCGTGGGCGGGACGATCACCAACAACTTTCTCAACACGTACTCCTCGGGCATGAGCCTGCTCGCGCTCGGCCTGAAGATCAGGCGCTGGCAAGCCGTCCTCGTCGACGCGACCATCGGTACCCTGCTGTCGGCCTATGCGCTGTTCGTTTTCGACTTCACCAGCTCATTCACCTCGTTCCTGTCGTTGATGGTGCTGTGGCTCGCGCCCTGGGGCGGCGTCTACCTCGCTGATACCGCGTTGCGACGCGGTCACTATCGAATTGATGCGCTGTACCAGCGTTCCGGTCCGTACTGGTTCCGACGTGGCTTCAATCCGGTCGCTCTCGGCTGGTTCGCTGCGGGTATCGTCCTGGCTGCGATGTTCTCCAGCAGTTCCGTGTTCCAGGGTCCCCTCGTCGCCAGTATCGGCGGTGGTGATCTATCGATTCCCGTCGGGTTCTTGGTCTCACTCATCGGCTACTACGTCTCGATGCGCGGCAGGGTGCTCCGAGAGAACGCCACATTCCAGGCGACCTCCGGCGCCGGAGAGGGCTCGGCCCTCCTGCAATCTGCAGTCCCGGCCGCACCGGAAGAAGCGACGTCATGAGCAGCCTGGAAGAGGTGAGCAGTGCCACGCGGAGTGAGGATCATCCGCGGCCAGCATGGTTCGATGTCCGACCGCTGGCCCCGGACGTATTTCTGATCGCCGAACCTGGGCACGTCAATAGTTTTCTGGTTATCGGTGAGGATCGGGCAGTGTTGCTGGACACCGGCCTCGGAGTGTCCGACATCCGCGCCGTGGCCGAGGGGCTCGCCGGTAAGCCGTTGTCTGTCGTGAACTCCCACTACCATTTTGACCACTCAGGTGGTAATCGGCAGTTCGACGAGATCGCCATTCACCGTGCCGGTGCCGAACTGCTCGCCCGCCCCGCCCCGGCCGGTCTGGCGCAGGGCTACATGAAGTACACCGAGGACCTCATCGCGGCGTGGCAGGGCTACAAAGAACTCGACGACCGCTACTTCCACCTGGTCACCGCCGAGACGCTGGTGCGCCCGCTGCCAGCCGACTTCGATCCCTCGGCCTACCAGGTGGTGCCGACGACCGCGACGACCTTGTTGGAGGACGGCGATTACATCGACCTCGGAGGTCGAATCCTTCAGGTGATGCACACCCCCGGCCACTCACCGGACAGCATCTGTCTCTTCGATGAGCGCAACGGTCTTCTCTTCGGCGGCGACACCATCAACACCGGACCCATCTACGCCCAGCTCGATGACTCCGATGTGCCGGCCTTTGCGTCATCGACCCGTCGCCTCGCCGACTTGGGCAACGCAGTCGACCGGGTGTTCGTATGCCACTTCATGCGCGTCGACAACCCGCCCGCACTGCTCAGCGAGATCGCCGACGGCTTCGAGCAACTCCTGGCCGGCTACACCGCCTTCCGCGATAACACCGACTGCCTCGGATACCCCGTGCGCGAAGCCTGCTTCGACCATTTCTCCGTCTTCGTCGCCGGCGACAACGGCGCGACCACACGAGTCTGAGCCGCCCCCATGCCCGGGACCCAACCCCGCAGACCCGAGCAGATCCAGCAGTTCTTCGAACGGGTGGGTCAGCTCGACCGGCGCAGTCCGGTCCCGCTCTACTACCAGCTACAGGAACTGCTCAAACGCGATATCGACGCGGAGCATTGGCGGCCCGGCGAAGTCCTGCCCTCAGAAAGCGAACTAGAGTCGCACCTCGATGTCAGCCGCACCGTAATCCGCAAAGCCCTCGACGTTCTGGAGGCCGACGGCCAAGTCATCCGCCAGCGGGGCCGGGGAACCGTCGTTGCCCAACCCAAGCTCCAATACAACGCGGTCAATACCGTGCAAGAATGGCGCAACGAGGACCTGTCCCGGCGCGCCGTGTTGTCCGAGGTCATCGATGTCCGCCTCATCAATGCCGGCAACAACCTCGCACACTTTCTGCAGGTACCCTCATCGGAGCAGCTGTTCGAAGTCACCGCAGTGGTCTCGGTCGGCCACCCCGTTTCCCTGACCCAGGCCTACGTACGCTGCGACGCCTCCCCCGAACTCACCAAGGCCGCCGTCTCCGGCTCCGCGCCGCCACTCGAGGTTGGCGGCCCCGACCTGCTCCACCAGCTGGCAACCCGATGGGGCTTAGCCATCTACCGGTCAGAGATGAGCGTCGAAGCGACCACGGCAAACGAATTCGAGTGTCAATCGCTACAACTACGGAAAGGCGCAACAACCTTCCTCGTAAGTTCACTCGTGCAAGACATCGAGAATGAACCAATCGCCTTCCTGCGCACGGTCGTCCGCAGCGACCACTTCGCCTTCAAAGCAACGGTGCTGATAGAGGCCGGGTCAAACCGCTCAGAGCCATCACCGAAGGATGCCAGCCACTCCAGCAACGCACGACGCCCTCGGCTGGTCGCCGGGAATTACCGGTCACCCAGAAGCTGACCGGCGACGGTGATGACCGCGGCATGATGGGTGTCCTTGTGGGTGTCGACGCCACCGATGACACGCGACGGGGCCGGCGACAGGCAGGCGGCACTGGCCCGATTGGTTGTGAGGCGCCTGGGTCAGTGGCCGCTCTGTGGGACCGCCCGCTCCTGCGACACCGCAGACAGCGCGTCTGTCAACAATGCGACCAGCGCCTCGTGCTGCACGTCGGCCGATGACCACACCTCCTCATCCGAGCCGTCCAGCGCTCTGGCGGCGAGCCCCGCCTTGCTGTCGATCAACTCAGCGATCCTGCTGTCGATGGTCCGCGCGGCGATGATGCGCCAAGCGGTGACGGGTTCGGTCTGACCGATGCGGTGGCTGCGGTCGATGGCCTGTGTTTGTTCGGCGTCGGTCCAGGACAGCTCGGCCAGCACGATGTTGGAGGCGACCTGCAGATTGAGACCCACGCCGGCCGCCGTCAGGGAGCAGACCGCGATGGCGACCTCCGGATCGTTCACGAAGGCATCGATGT
>JAVHWG010000364.1:0-3262 GCA_032159965.1 Mycobacterium sp. | reverse complement strand
ATTCTTGCTGGCAAATCCCGCGGTGCTGGTTACCGCGGCGTGACGCACCGGGAATTCGGGCCATGTGTGGACGGCTCCTGGTTGGCAAGGGCTTTCTTCACGAGTGCAGCATTGGTCGGAGCAGCCATGTGTTCGGCCTGTTAGCGCGGTTCACGTGACCGCTGGCCATAATGCCCTCCGCGGATCAGGTCCCGGTCAAAAGCTCGCATTCGACAATGCTGTGGCCCGAGTGGGTTGTCCTGATCGCCGGATCGACCGGCTCTGCATTACGTGCTGTTCGCCCTCCCAACCGTCACATCACGCCGGATGCCCGGCGCGATCTCGTTCACGCCGCAAGCGCGACGGGTTCCTTGTAGCGCTCGCCCTTGGCCATCATCGCCCACGCCATTCTCGCGATCTTGTTGGCGAGCGCGATGGCCGCGACCTTCGTGGGTCGCCGTAACAGCAACGCTGTGAGCCAAGGTCGATGCTTGGTGCCATGGATCTTGGCATAGCGGATCACAGCGAGTGCACCAATCGTGAACAGGCTGCGCAGATAGCGATCGCCTCGTTTGCTGATGTTGCCGAGCCGCTCCTTACCACCGCTAGAGTTCTGCTTCGGCACGAGACCGATCCAGGCTGAGAAATCCCTCCCTGACCGGAACGCTTTCGGATCACCAACGCTGGCAACCAGAGCGGTGGCTAGCGCCGGACCGACGCCAGGAATCTCATCAAGCCGTTTGCATGTCTCGTTGGAGCGGTGCCAGGTCATAATCCGGCGATCGAACTCGAGAATTTGCGCCTTCAGCGTCTGCAGTTGGGCGCCGAGGGCGGTGACACACGCGCGGGCAACTTCAGGCAGCCGCTTATCGCTTTCATCGGCGACAATGCCGAGCAGTTGCTCGACACCATTGCGTCCGACAGGTGCAACGATCCCGAACTCGGCCAGATGGGCGCGAATGGCATTGATCACTGAGGTCTGCTGGCGGATCAACAAATGACGGGTCCGATGCAGCATCAGTCCGCTTTGCTGCTCAGGCGTCTTGGTCACCACGAACCGCATGTTTGGCCTGGTGACCGCCTCGCAGATCGCCTCGGCGTCAGTGCTATCGTTCTTGTGCCGCTTCACATACGGCTTCACATAGGCCGGCGGCATCAGGCGAACAGTGTGGCCCAGCGCCTGGAGCTCGCGCGACCAATGATGCGAGGACGCGCACGCTTCGATACCAACCAGACACGGCGGCAGCTTCTGGAAGAATGCCAGCACGTAACGACGCTTCAGCTGGCGCCGGAGAACTACATCGCCTCCCGCATCAACGCCGTGCACTTGAAAGACTGACTTTGCGATATCCAACCCGATTGTCGCGATCGCTTGCATGACTTGGCTCCTCCGAATCGTGGGGGCCTTAACAGCACCCACATCCATGGCGCTCGCGCGCCGGTGGAGGAGCCGTCCACAGCATTACAAGCAGACAGATCTCACTCATTGACGTTGCTAGGTGCTGGGCACCCTGCCTTTCACCACCCCGCGTAGCCGGTACCGGGGAAGAGAGCCTGGGCTTCGCGCCAATCCGTCCGTTCGTCGTCCTCCACCTTGCCGAGCCGAACGTTCACGTCCCCATCGAGAGTATGAGACGCGACACTGGGTTCTAAGGTTAATAAGTCAACGTACCTGGAGTGCAGTTCTTTCTCACGCGTTAACGGAGTTGCAGGCCAAGGCGATCCACACTCGCGCGCGCAATTTCTGAGGGCCCGTACGTGCACCCGGGTGACATCCGGGAGCCGCAACAAGCCCAAAGCGCCGCGGGGCACCATATGACCAGCTACGTCGCTGCCGGATCAGAGTTCAGCGTCAACTCGACCTTTGCCAGGTCGCAATCCCAGGCCGATGGCGCACAGCTCGCCGATGGCAGATCCATCGTTACCTGGATCGATGCCGAGTTGAACACGAGCGCCAACCGCTTCATCAAGGCCCAGTTCTATAACTCGGACGGCACCCCGGCCGGCGCTGAGCTGACACTCGTGTCCACAACGGCGGTCAACCCGGCCGTGACGGGCCTCGCCGGCGGCGGTTTCGTCGTGACCTGGCAAGGTTCCGGCATCCGCGCACAGGTTTTCGACCAGAATGGTGTTGCGGTCGCGCCTGCGTTTAACCTCAGTCCGATCAGCGCCAACGACTTCGGCCCGCCGGACGTCGCCGCGCTTGACGGCGGAGGCTTTGCGATCGTCTGGCACGACACCCGCACCACCGGCGGCGGCGATGTCTCCGGCTCGGGCGTCCACCTGCGCGTCTACGATGCGGCCGGCGCGCCGCTCGGTACGGACCGGCTCGTCAATGGCGCGACGTCAGGCAATCAGGCCGACTCGTCGATCACGGCGCTTCACGACGGGCACTATGTCGTCACCTGGACCGATCTCGGGCCGCGCGGGTCCGGCGCGAGCTGGACGATCAAGGGCCGCATGCTCGACGCGGCCGGGGCGCCGCTCGGATCGGAGTTCGTCGTCAGTACCACGGCAGCCCAGACGAACTCGCTCGAATCCTCGGTGACGCTCCTCGCCAACGGCAACTTTGCAGTGGCATGGGCACAGGCTGATACAAACGGGACCAGCCATCATATCCGGGTCTACAATCCGTCGGGCGCCGCGGTCGGTTCGGAGATCGCTGTGCCGTACAATCTTTCCGGCATTCAGGTTGGCCCCAAGCTGCTCGGTCTGGCCGATGGCGGCTTCGCGATCGCCTGGACCACGAACTACGCGCCGCAAAGCGACGGCTCCGGCAAGGCTATCTTCGTCCAGATTTTCGATGATCACAGCCAGGCTGCCGGCGGCCCGATCCAGGTCAACACGCAGACGAACGGCGACCAGTTCGATCCATCGCTGACGGCAATTTCGGGCGGCGGCTTCATGGTCACCTGGACGGACCTCAACGGGGTCGGCGCCGACGACGACCAGGTCAAGGCGCAGCTCTTCCTCCCGCCACGCCCGGTCGAGATCACGTCTGACGGCGGCGGTGACAATGCCGCGGTCGCGGTCAATGAGAACCAGACTTCGGTCACTCAGGTCGTCTCGGCTGCCGGCGCGTCGGCCACCTATGCGATCGACGGCGGCACTGACGCCGCGCTGTTCACGATCGATTCCGTGACGGGCGTGCTCCGCTTTGCCCATGCGCCCGATTTCGAAGCGCCAGGCGGGGACGGCGACCATCTCTATCTGGTCCGGGTCCGCGCCAGCAACGGTGCCTTCAGCGACACGCAGACGCTGACGGTGACAGTCGGCAACGTCA
>JAVHWG010000354.1:0-4372 GCA_032159965.1 Mycobacterium sp. | reverse complement strand
ATGGGCCGCATCGAACGCGGCGCGATCACCCCGATGGATCGCAACGACGTTCCGCCCGCGCTGCTTGCCGTGCTACGCAAGGGCATGGCTGTCGACCGCACGCAGCGCTACTCGACCGCCGTCGACTTCGCGCGAGCCCTGCAGGCGATCGAACTGTCGCTCTCCTACACGCCGACTCAGATCGACGTTCCGAATCTTGCCCAGGTCGACGTACCGGTTCGCCCTGCGGGCGACGATCACGCAGATGCCACCCGCGCTCGGGGTGTCACTCCGGTGATCGCGCAGCCGCCGCGACCGTCGGAGGACCCGGTGGACCGGACACGGGCCCGCGGAGCGACCGTCATCTCGCCCATTCCTCCCGCAACGCCGGTCGCATCCCCGCAATTGACCGCCGCGCAGCCGGAGGCATCGATCGCTGCCGCAAGCACCCCGGTGGACGCAACTGTCGTCCGCCGGTCATCTCGCTCGGTCGTCTCGCCCGACGGGTCGGCTCACCCGGCGGGCGAAGCCGGGGAGAATGCGCCATCCCGCCGCCGCCTCGGCGTCGTGTGGTCGGTGATCATTGGCGTGCTCGTCGTCGCTGCCGTGATCTCCGCCGTGGCGCTCTTCGCGCCGCGCGACAGTCCTGGCGCGTTGAAGACCGGCTCGACGGGGGGAGCGTCGATCAACGTCGCTACGGCGGTCCCGCCGCCGGTGCTCGGCACCGCGACCCTCTCGGCCGACCGAACAACTGCCTCGTTCACGTGGACCGATCACAACGCAGTGAAAGGCGACAGCTACATCTGGCAGCGCACCGACGGGGCAGGTGGCGGCGACGTCACCCCGACGACTCAGCCGCAGGCGACGATTACCGGAGTGTCCCCGGGGACCACCGTCTGCATCCAAGTCTCCATCGTCCGGTCGTCGGGTGAAGTCTCCGCTAATCCCTTGAAGGCGTGCACTTCGTGAAGCCGCTTCGCGTCGAATACGTCGGAGAGTGGTACGACGTCGTCGAACCTGATGGGCTGTCAATTGGGCGGGAGTCCGAGCTCGTGATCGACGAGAACCCCTTCCTGCACCGCCGATTCCTGCAGATCTATCCCGAGAACGGACTCTGGTGGCTCGGCAACACCGGCAACCTGCTGTCGGCGACGGTCACGGACCCCTCCGGCCAGATCCAGGCCTGGCTCGCCCCTGGCGCGCGGATTCCGGTCGTCTTCGAGCGGATGCATGTGCTTTTCAGCGCCGGATCGACGACCTACGACTTCACCATCCACGGCGACAAGGAGTACTTCGCGTCGTCGTCCTCGTTCATGGACCGCAGCGGGGCGACCACCATCGACCCGATTCCGCTGACCTCTAGCCAGCGGCTGTTCATCGTGGCGCTCTGCGAGAACGTGTTGCGGGAGCGCAGCGGCGGCCACGGTCAGATTCCTTCGTCGTCAGCGACGGCGAAGCGTCTCGGCTGGACGCTAACGGCCTTCAACCGCAAGCTCGATAACGTCTGCGACAAGCTCGACAAAGTCGGAGTGCCAGGGCTGCGCGGCGGTCGCGGCAACCTCGCCGTCAACCGCAAGGCCCGCCTCATCGAGTACGCAGTCTCGAGTCGTCTGGTCACCGCCGATGATCTGCCGCTGCTCGATCCGATCGAGGGAGCCACGCCGTGACCGTTATGGGTACCCCTCCCCATTGCCGGGTTGCCGGGAGTCTCGCAGGATGATGGCGTCCGATGTCAGACCCCGACCTGGAGTGAAGCGATGAGCGTGATCGGATGGTTGCGTGCTCGCCGCACGATGGCATCGGTGACGACTCTTGCCGTGCTGATCGCCGGCCCGGTGACACTGGCGGTGATGCACGACGGCTTCCCGCTGTCCGACGTCAACCTGCAGGCGAAAGACGTCTGGGTTACCAACAGCGAAAAAGCCCTCGTCGGGCGCCTGAACACCCAGATCACCGAGTTGGATGGCGGTGTTTCGGCCGCCGCCAAGTCCTTCGATGTCCTGCAAGACGGAAGCAGCCTCTTCGTCAGCAACTCGGATCTCGGCTCCGTGTCCCGGATCGATCCCGCCTTCGCGACGCTAGTGCAGAAAATCGATGCACCGAGCGCCGCCGAGGTCTCGTTTGGCGGCGGTCGCATTGTTATCGTTCGACCAAGCGACGGAGCTCTATGGGTGCTGGACGCAACCGGTCCGCTCCAGTTCGACCAGAAGGCCCCCTGGCTCATGAAGCTCGGAGTCGGCGGAGTCGCCGCCGTCGCGCTCGACGGCACCGTGGCCGCGGTGTCCACTTCGAAGCATGCCATGTACGAGATCGCGGCAGGCACGCTGACTCCTGTCGAGAAGGCTCCCGTGACCGGGTCGACCCCCAGTGTCACCCTCGTCGGTTCACGTGCCGTGGCTCTGACCGGGGGCACGGTCGTCTTTGACGACGGATCGCAGGTGACGCCGAAGCCACAAGCGCTGCGTCTTCAACAACCGGGTCCGGAGAGCTCCACCGTGCTGGTCGCGACGGGGAGCTCCCTGATTCAAGTCGCGTCGAACAAGACGCAGACGGCCTACGACGCGCACATCTCGACTCCGGCTGTGAGCGCTGAGGATGTCGCCGCTCCCGTCGTACTCGGTTCCTGTCTGCACGGCGCATGGTCGGCCGCGCACCGATATTTGGGCGTCTGCACCGGTCTGCCACCCGTGGTCAAGGACGTCGCCGTTGGCAAGAGCGACGCTCGGCTTCAGTTCCGCGTGAACCGCGATGTGATCGCGCTCAACAACGTCACCGACGGATCTGTGTGGTTGGTTACCAAGGCCCAGTTCCTCGCCGCCAACTTGGACTGGAATCAGGCAACGCCCCCGACCCAGGACAACAGCCAGCAGAGCGACCAGACAACCTCCGTTCCGAACTTCGAGCAGGCCGTCAAGGACCGCAGCCCCAGCAATCATCCTCCCGTGGCTCGTCAGGACTCGCTTGGCGCACGACCGGGCAAGACGACGATCCTCGATGTGCTGGCCAATGACACCGATCCCGACGGCGATGTCCTCACGATCACGAGCGTCACGCCCATTGCCGACTCGGCGGGCAAACTTCAGATCATCCAGGGCGGCCGCGCGCTTCAGTTCGTGCCGGGGGCGAACCTGTCCGGCACGGTGTCGTTCCAGTACGCCATCTCGGACGGGCGCGGAGGTGTCGCCGAGACGAATGTGGATGTCGCAGTCCGGCCGCTCGGCTCGGCCGACGCCGCGCCTGTTCAGTCCGGTACGAGCGCGGTCACGCTCGAGCAGGGCCGAACGATCAGCTACAACGTGCTCGGCGACTGGTTCGACCCCGACGGCGATGACCTCATCCTGACGGGCGCGACTGCCCCGAACGCGATCGTTCGTTTCTCCCCTGATGGGCTCCTCACCTACACCCAGCTTGGCAACGAACTCGGGCCGTCAACCGTCACGCTCTCGGTGTCCGACGGCCAGAAGACAACGCAAGGTCAGTTCATCGTCGATATCAAGGCTCCAGGCACAGCGACCCCCATCGGAACTCCCGATTTCGCATCGACATTCGTCGGGCAAACCGTGACGGTCTCACCACTTACCAATGATCTCTCGCCCTCCGGTGCGCCGCTCACCCTCTCGAAAGTCACGGCGGTCGATGCGGGTGTGACCTTGACGACAGACCTCGACCGCGGCACCGTCGACGTGACGGGCGCCAAGCCAGGGACCTATTATCTCGATTACGTCGTGGCCGCCGGCTCGGAGACCAGTCATGGTCTGATCCGCGTCGATATCCTGCCGCAACGGACCAAGCCGCCGGGACCGACCGCGGTGAAGGACGTCGCATATCTTCGGCCGAATCAACCCGTCGCCTTATCGGTCCTCGATAACGACGTCTCACCATCGGGTGCGGTGCTGGGCATTCAGAGTGTGACCATCCCGGACGCGGCATCCAAGTTGTCGGTTCAGGTTCTGAACAACACCGTGATCAAGATCACCGCGCCGTCGGGAATGACTCAGCCGGTCGAGTTCCAGTACACGGTCTCGGACGGGAGTGGCGCGCCTCCGTCAACCGCAGGAGTCTCTGTCATCCCCTTGCCGGAGCTCGCGCATCACCAGGCGCCGATCGCAGTGGATGACGCCACCAAGGTCCGCGTCGGCGACGTCGCGTCGGTCACGGTGCTAGCCAACGACTACCACCCGGACGGTGCGCAGATGCACCTCGACCCGCAACTCGTGCAAGCCGATGTCGGGGACGGTTTGGCCTTCGTCACCGGCGATCAGCTGCGGCTCCAGGCACCCACAGTGCCCGGCCAGTACACAGTCGCCTACCGGATCTATGACGACTTCGGGGAGTCGGCGACGGCGAAGGTCGTCTTCACGGTTCTCGCTCGCGATTCCAAGAACAATGCTGC
>JAVHWG010000304.1:0-15632 GCA_032159965.1 Mycobacterium sp. | reverse complement strand
CACGACCTTGGTGAAGGCCAGCAGGCCGCCCGTAGTGGGCGACGTGTACGGGTGCGGCCTCGACGTGCCCTCGTATCTGGTCGCGCCCTGAGCGTTGGCCGGGCGTCAAGCGCGTTTTTGCAGTGTTGCGCGTCTGACCTGGATCTGGCGGGCAAATGGCAGTGGTACGATTTGTGAATACACGGTTCCTGCTGGGACCGTGTATTGCTGCATCTGACGTGGGTAACACTCTGCCAAAACGGCAATACCCGCAAAACGGCGATACACGCGGTGATTCCGCACACTCCCGGCAGTGAGTCTTGGCTTTGCCGTCGCGAGCGATCGCGGCACGAGTAACGAGGAGCGCGACAAGATGACCGACACACAGGTCACGTGGTTGACCCAGGAGGCGCACGACCGCCTCAAGGCCGAACTCGACCAGCTCATTGCCCACCGGCCGATCATCGCCGCCGAGATCAACGACCGGCGGGAGGAGGGCGACCTGCGCGAGAACGGTGGCTACCACGCTGCCCGCGACGAGCAGGGGCAGGAAGAGGCGCGAATCCGCCAGCTGCAGGAACTCCTCAACAACGCCAAGGTGGGTGAGGCGCCCACCCAGTCCGGCGTGGCCCTGCCCGGCTCGGTGGTCAAGGTGTACTACGACGACGACCAGAAGGACACCGAGACCTTCCTGATCGCGACGCGCCAGGAGGGCGTGAGCGACGGCAAGCTCGAGGTCTACTCGCCCAACTCGCCGCTCGGCGGCGCGTTGATCGACGCGAAGGTCGGCGAGACCCGCACCTATACCGTGCCCAATGGCAACAAGGTGAAGGTCACGCTCGTCAGCGCCGAGCCGTACCACGCGTAACCCCGCGTTCGTCAACGCCCGGGTCCTCCCGGTGAAATAGCGCCGAGCGGTTAAAGTCCCGCTGATGGCCCCGATCGCCGAGGACCTGCTTCTCCTGCTGCTCGACAACGCATCCGGCAGACCAGCGCTCGCCCGCGATCGGCGGCAGCGACTTCTCGGCGCTGCCGTGCTGTTGGACCTCGCTTTCGCCTGCCGAGTCCGGCTGTCGTTCGAGGGCGAGCCCACCCGCGCCGGGCGCCTGCTGCAGATGGCCGGGGCCGACCTCGCCGACCCGATTCTCGATCCGGCACTGCACCTGATGGGGCACCGCGCCTGGAAGCCGCACACGGCGGTGCTCAAACTCGGCCGCGGCGTCGAGCCGGCGTTGTTGACCTGCCTCGAACGGACCGGCCACATCAGGCAGGTCCGGTTGCGGGCGAAGCGCTCCGACGCGTCGTGGGCATGGCCCATGGTCGATCGTTCACGGGTCGACGAAATCCGGGCAGCGCTGTTCTCAGCGTTGTTCGATCTGAGGACTCCGGCGCCGACGACCGCGGGAATCATCTCGCTGCTGCACCACGCAAACGAGTTCACCGCACTGCTGAGCCTCAACGACAGGGGACGGCGGTGGGTGGATTGGCGCGCCGGCGACATCGCCGGCGGGTGCTGGCTTGACGAAGGCGAGGATGAATCCCCTAGGGACGTGCCGTACGTCAACCTCGCAGTGATGACGTCGGCGGTACGGCCGGCGCTAACCTAGCGCCTGCTCGAGGTCGGCGATCAGGTCCGCCTCGTCTTCGATGCCCACCGAAAGGCGGACGAGGTCTTCGGGCACTTCCAGTAGCGACCCCGCCGTCGAGGCATGGGTCATCGCACCGGGATGCTCGATCAGCGATTCGACTCCGCCGAGCGACTCCGCGAGAATGAATACTTCAGTGCGCGCACAGAATTCGAGGGCCGCCGGACGGCCACCGCGCAATCGCACGGAGACCATGCCGCCGAAGCCACTCATCTGCCTGGCCGCGATCTGGTGCCCGGGGTGCTCGGGCAGGCCCGGATACAGCGCCATGCTGACGGCAGGATGCCCGGCAAGGAACACGGCCACCCGCGCCGCGTTGTCGCTGTGCCGCTGCATCCGAACCGCGAGCGTTTTCAGACCCCGCAGGGTCAGGTACGCGTCGAACGGACCCGGCACCGCGCCGGTGCCGTTCTGCAGGAACCCGAAGGCGGCGTCGAGCTCCTCGTCGCTGGTCACCAGCGCTCCGCCGACGACGTCGGAGTGTCCTCCGATGTACTTCGTCGTCGAGTGCAGCACCACATCAGCACCCAGAGTGAGCGGCTGCTGCAGAGCCGGCGATGCGAACGTGTTGTCCACCAACACTTTTGCCCCCCGGTCATGTGCCAACTCCGCGATGGCGGCGATGTCGGCGATCGACAGCAGTGGGTTGGTGGGGGTCTCGACCCAGATCAGCTTGGTCGCGTCGGTGATCGCCGCGCGCACGGCGTCGACATCGGACTGTGGCACGGCGGTGTAGGTCAGCCCCCACAGTGTGAAGACCTTGTCGATGAGCCGAAACGTCCCGCCATACGCGTCATTCGGAATGACGACGTGATCTCCCGGGCGCAGCATCGCGCGAAGCGCGCAGTCGGTGGCCGCCATGCCTGAGCTGAAGGCGCGTCCGTACGACGCCTCCTCCACCGCCGCCAGAGTGGCTTCCAGCGCGCCGCGGGTCGGATTGCCTGTGCGCGCGTACTCGTACCCGCTACGAAGACCTCCGACGCCGTCCTGGGCGAAGGTCGAGCTGGCGTAGATGGGCGTATTCACCGCGCCGGTGACCGGATCAGGCCGGTAGGCGTGGATGGCCTTCGTCGACAGCCCCTTGGGTTTGATGTCGCTCATGGTTTTCGAGCCTATCGACCATGCATGGCCCGGCTTCCCCAGGTGCCGTCCCCCGAGGCATCTGCGAGATCGGGAGTTGAGCGGTCGACATCGACGACTTGCGGGTACACATGGGGCATGAATACTGCCGCCGATATCAACGACTTGCTGAACGTCGACTCGCTGCTCGCCGAGGAGGAGATCGAGGTACGCGACACCGTCCGGCGGTTCGGTGAGCAGCGGCTACGTCCACACATCGCCGAATGGTTCGAGTCCGGTGAGATACCGGCCCGCGAGGTCGCCGGCGATCTGGGCAAACTCGGGTTGCTCGGCATGCATCTGAAGGGCTACGGCTGCTCCGGGTCCAGCGCCACCGCCTACGGGCTGGTGTGCCAGGAACTCGAGGCGGTCGACAGCGGGTTGCGCAGCCTGGTCTCGGTCCAGGGGTCGCTGGCGATGTTCGCGATCTACCGTCACGGCAGCGAGGAACAGCGCGAGCAATGGCTGCCGTCAATGGCAACGGGAGACGCGATCGGATGCTTCGGGCTCACCGAATCCGATTTCGGTTCCAATCCTTCAGGCATGCGGACGAATGCGCGTCGCGACGGCAGCGACTGGATACTGAACGGCTCCAAGATGTGGATCACGAACGGGTCAGTCGCCGATGTCGCGATCGTCTGGGCCCGGACGGAGGAGGGCATTGCGGGATTCGTCATGCCGACGGATACGCCCGGGTTCTCGGCGCGGACGATGTCGCACAAGGTGTCACTGCGCGCGTCGATCACCTCGGAGCTGGCTTTCGACGATGTTCGACTGCCGGCCGACGCGAAACTGCCTGAGGCGCGTGGGTTGTCGGGACCATTGGCGTGCCTGTCGGAAGCGCGGTTCGGGATTGTATTCGGTGCGGTCGGTGCCGCACGTGATTGCCTGGAGGCCACGCTCGAGTACGTGTCCACCCGGGAGGTGTTCGACAAACCGTTGTCGGCGTATCAGCTCACGCAGGCCAAGCTCGCCGACATGGCGGTGGAACTGGCCAAGGCGCAACTGCTCGCCGTGCATCTCGGGCGGCTCAAGGACGCCGGTCAGATCCGTCCGGATCAAATCAGCGTCGGCAAGCTCAACAACGTCCGAGAAGCCATCGCGATTGCGCGTCAGTGCCGTACCTTGTTGGGCGCCAACGGGATTACGCTGGAATACCCGGTGATCCGGCACGCCAACAACCTCGAGTCGGTGCTTACCTACGAGGGCACCTCGGAGGTGCACCAACTTGTGATCGGTGAAGCACTGACCGGAGTGTCGGCCTTCAGATAGCCTGCGCCGTCGTCGATGCGACGTTTCCACCACTGAAGCGGCGGTACGTGTACACCAGGAACAGCGCGGCCACGGGAATTGCGACGAGTAGTCCGATCCCGCAAGCCAGCGCACCGACGAGCGTGATGGCGACCATCACCACAAGGGCGAGGAAAGCATCGCCGAACCTGCCCTTGGTGAGTTCGTAGCTGGCTTTCATCCCCTCCGTCGGTGGGAGGTTGCGCTCGACCAGCGCGACCGAGGTGAACATCAAAAACACCGAGGCGATGACGCCGGGGACGATGCAGAGGAGCGTGCCGATCGTGGTGATTATTCCGACGAGCACGCTCGCGATGACGACGCTGACGACGTTGCGCGGCTTGAAGAACGACTCGATGGTGACCGGACGGCCGTCGGCGATGTCCAGCACGCCGCCGATGTAGGCGGACGTGACAGCCGCGCTCAGGACCAGCGTCACCAGCGAGCCGAGCACCGAGACGATGATCCCGATGATGCCGAATGTGACGAAGACGAGGCCGAAACCGTAGTCCTCGTAGGCAAACGACGGATCGAGCGCAGACGTCAGCAGCACAGTAATCGATTGCAGGACACTGACGACCAGAGCTAGCACCACCGTGCCGACGATCAGCGGAAGTGCGTTCTGCGTGAACTTGTTCCACGCCCAGGAGAACGCCTCGCCGACGTTGTAGCCTGCTCCGACCCCGTACGGATCACTTGGGCGGTAATCGCCGGCCGGCGGGGGAACGCCGCCGCCGTCGGGCGCCGGAGGTGGTGGGTAGCCGCCCGGCGGAGGCGGAGGCAGTTCGGTCATGGTCGCCCTTTCTGAAGCACTCAGGCCCCTATGCGGCCGCTCGATAACCTACTCCGAGAAACGCTGCGCGAGGCCCGAATGCCGACCTCGGCCCTACGGCCGGGGCAGAGCGCCCGACAAGAACCCGAGAAGATCCTGACGCGTGATCACGCCGACGGGCTTGCCTTCTTCGACCACCATCAGAGCGTCGCACTCCCGCAACATCTTTGCCGCGGTGCCGACCTGCTCGCCGGCGCCGATCATCGGCAGGGCCGGACTCATGTGCTGCCCCACCGCGTCTGCCAGTTTCGCGCGGCCTTCGAACACGGCCGACAGCATTTCCCGTTCCGAGACGCTGCCCGCGACTTCGCCTGCCATGATCGGCGGTTCGGCACCGACGACCGGCATCTGCGACACTCCGTACTCGCGCAGGATCCCGATCGCGTCGCGAACCGTCTCCGACGGATGCGTGTGTACCAGGTCTGGCAGCGCACCGGACTTGCCGCGCAGAACATCTCCGATCGTGGGCTGCTCGACCGAGCCGTCCAGGCGGCTGCGCAGGAAGCCGTATGACGACATCCAATCGTCGTTGAAGATCTTCGACATGTAGCCCCGCCCGCCGTCCGGCAGCAGCACCACCACCAGCGAATTCGGGCCGGCCTGTTCGGCCACGTTGACGGCGGCCACCACCGCCATGCCGCAGGACCCGCCCACCAGGAGCGCCTCCTCGCGGGCGAGTCGCCTGGTCATGTCGAAGGAATCGGCGTCTGACACGGCGATGATCTGGTCCGGAATGCTGCGGTCGTACGCGGCGGGCCAGAAGTCCTCCCCGACCCCCTCCACCAGGTAGGGCCGGCCGCTGCCACCTGAGTAAACGGAGCCTTCCGGGTCGGCGCCGATGATGCGCACCGCCCCATCCGACATCTCCTTGAGGTAGCGGCCCGCTCCCGTGATCGTGCCGCCGGTGCCGACGCCTGCGACGAAATGCGTCACGGCGCCGTCGGTGTCGGCCCACACTTCCGGTCCGGTCGTCTCGTAGTGACTCTCCGGTCCGTTCGGATTCGAGTACTGGTCGGGCTTCCAGGCGCCGTCGATCTCCGACACCAGACGGTCGGACACGCTGTAATAGCTGTCGGGATGGTCCGGCGGCACGGCCGTCGGGCACACCACGACATCGGCGCCGTAGGCCCGCAGAACGTTGCGCTTGTCCTCGCCGACCTTGTCAGGGCAGACGAAGACGCATTTGTATCCACGCTGCTGTGCCACCAGCGCGAGGCCGACACCTGTGTTGCCGGAGGTCGGCTCGACAATCGTTCCGCCGGGCCGCAACTCGCCGCTGGCTTCTGCCGCGTCGATCATCTTGACAGCGATGCGGTCCTTGCAACTGCCGCCGGGGTTGAGGTATTCGATCTTCGCCACCACCCGGCCAGCGCCGGCCGGGACCACTGAATGCAGTTCGACCAGAGGGGTGTTGCCGATCAGATCGCTGATGTGCCGGGCAATCCGCATGCGTCCATGATCGCAGCCCGTCGATCCCCCGCTCCCAACGGGCGGCGACCCGCTGTGCGACATTGGGCCCATGACCACACCGCAGAGCCCGTACGGCGATCCCCACGGGCCGCCGGGGCAGCCGTTTCCTGCGCCCTACGGCGGCAGCTATGGCGCTTTCGACCCGGGTGCGCCCTACGGGCGCGACCCCGTTTCCGGTGAGCCCCTCTCGGACAAGGACGCTACCGTTGCCGGGCTGCTGCAGCTGTTTTTCGGCATGTTCGGCATCGGTCGGATCTACCTCAGGTCACTCCCGATCGGCTTCATTCAGATGGGGCTGACGTTGGGCGGGTTGGTGTTCGTGCTGATCACCTTCGGGTTCGGCATCTTCTTCATCCTGCCCGTCTGGATCGGCGTCGCCGTGTGGGCGTTCGTCGACGCGATCATGATGTTCGCCGGTGCGGTGCGCGACGGCAGAGGTCTGAAGTTGCGTTAACCGGTTGCCTCGCGGATGTATTCGCCGACCTGGCGCAGGGACCGCACCGCTTCGGGCACCAGCGGCGCGCAGAGCTGGAACACGTGCATCTGGCCGGGCCACACCCGCACCTCGACGGGCACTCCCGCCGCGGCCAGTCGACGTGCGGCCAGCCGGGCGTCGTGAAGCAGTACCTCGGACCCGGACACGTGAATCAGCGTGCGGGGCAGGCCCGGTTCGATGTGATCCAGCGGTTCGTAGACGGCTTCGGGCTCGCCGTCGACCACGTGCTGAGCGGCCGCGCGGGCGATCAGCTCGGCCAACGCGTCAAAAGCCTTGGCCCCGAACATCGCATCGGTGCCGATGTTCGGGTGCGTCTTCTTAGCCTCCGCGTCCAGCTGCATCAGCGGCGAGAGCGATACCAGCGCGGCGGGCTCTTCACCCTCGGCAAGTAGCCGTTCGGCCAACGCCAGCGCGAGGTAACCCCCTGCTGAATCTCCCGCCAGCACAATCTGTTCCGACTCGTAGCCAAGGTCGCGCAGCCACTGGTAGCCGTCGTAGCAGTCGTCAATGGCCGCACCGATCGAATGCTTCGGAATCATCCGGTAGTTGAGCACCACCACTGGCGAATCCGCGTAGTGGGAGATCATCGTCGTCAAGCGGCCGTGCGTGTTTGCCCCGCACGTCAGAAACGCGCCGCCGTGCATGTACAGCACGATCCGGCGTTTGCCGTCGGCAGGAAGCACACCCTTGGCGCGGATGACCTGCGCGGTGCAGTGGGGAAGTTTGATGGTTGCGCGCACCGTTCCTGGAATGGGCAGCATCGCCCGCGCACCGAAGTCGATGAGCCCCCACGGCCAGGGCAGAAACGGGACGTGGCTGCCGATTGACAGTGTCGGACGAATTGTTAGCCGGGCACCCAGCCACGCCAGGCGCCCGGCGATACTCGGCCCGTCTTCCACCACCTCAGCGGGCGCACCGTCGCTGACTGGATACCGCCGGCGATTCAGTGATCTACCTGCGCCGATATGCGCGCGGGGAGAACCCGAGACCTTACTTGGTGCGGTCATGTCACACTCCTACGTCGTTGTAGGGCCGGGTCCGACGGGCCAACCGTCAATTCCCGGTAACTTAGCTTGACATCCTTGGAATCTTCAACAATCAACAAAGGTGTTTTGATACCGGATCCGATATTCGCTTGTGACCGGCTCGACAGTTTTCCCCTCTCGCAAGCCCCTCATCCCAGATTTCTCGCGCTTTCACACCTAAACTCGCTGGCGTGGGCATGCGTGCACCGCGTCGGTCGATCATCGCGTTGGCGACCGTCGGAGCGGTTGCATCCTCCGGGACCGTCTATGTCGGCGCCCGAAACTTCTTGCACGGGCAGGCCGATCGGGCGCGCCGGGTGATTCCGAGGACATGGGCGCCGCCACCGCGAGCCGACGGCGTCTACGGGCCGGGTGGCGGCGCCGTCGAGCGCTGGTACCGAGGGGTGCCGTTCGACTTGCACCTGATGATCTTCGGGGATTCGACGGCAACCGGTTTGGGCTGCCTGTCCGCCGACGAGGTTCCCGGCGTTCTGCTGGCACGCGGCCTCGCCGACGAGACCGGCAAGCGAATTCGGTTGAGCACCAAGGCTATATCGGGTGCCACTTCGAAGGGGTTGTCCGGTCAGGTGGACGCGATGTTCGTCGCGGGGCCACCTCCCGATGCGGCGGTCATCATGATCGGCGCCAACGACATCACCGCCCTGAACGGCCGGAAGCACTCGGCCCGCCGGTTGGAGGCGGCGGTACGGCGCCTGCGCGCCAGCGGTGCCGTCGTCGTGGTCGGCACGTGTCCGGACTTCGGGGTCATCACGGCCATTCCGCAGCCGCTGCGCTGGACGGCACGCACCCGTGGTCTGCGGCTTGCCCGCGCACAGGCCGCGGCGGTGCGCGCTGCCGACGGAATATCGGTGCCGTTGGCGGATTTGCTGGCCCCGGAATTCCTCCAGGCGCCCGAGCTGATGTTCTCCGAGGACCGGTTCCATCCGTCGGCAGCAGGTTACGCGCTGGCGGCCAAACAGCTGTTTCCCGCACTGTGCAACGCACTTGGCGAATGGACCGGCGGCCCGGTCCCCCAACTTCCCTGGGTGTCACGCGCCGCCGAGGCCAGGACGATCCGAAGCAGACTGCGCCGATTGAACCGGGTATGGCGGCGAACTACAGGTGTTCCGGCACCCGTCGTCGTGCCCGCGAACTGACGCGGACTAGTTTCTTTCTAGGTTCTTTCCAGGTTCTTTCTCCGTTCTCGTCACACCAGGAGGCGTCATGCCCGAAGCCGTCATTGTCTCGACCGCACGTTCACCAATCGGCCGCGCCGGCAAGGGGTCGCTGGTCGACATGCGTCCCGACGACCTGGCCACGCAGATGGTGCGCGCGGCTCTGGACAAGGTCCCTGCGCTGGACCCTCATGACATCGACGACCTCCTCATGGGTTGCGGCCAACCCGGCGGCGAGGCGGGATTCAACATCGCGCGCACGGTCGCCGTCGAGCTGGGCTACGACTTCCTGCCCGGGACGACGGTGAACCGCTACTGTTCGTCGTCCCTGCAGACCTCCCGGATGGCGTTCCACGCGATCAAGGCGGGCGAGGGTTCTGCGTTCGTGTCCGCCGGCGTCGAGACGGTGTCGCGGTTCCCCAAGGGCACGTCGGACGGCTGGCCGGACACCCACAACCCGCTCTACGCCGACGCCGAGGAGCGGACCGTGCAATCCGCGTCCGGAGCTGACGAATGGCGTGACCCTCGCGAGGACGGCAATCTGCCCGACGTCTACATCGCGATGGGTCAGACCGCGGAAAACGTTGCGCTGTTTACCGGTATCAGCCGCGAGGATCAGGACCACTGGGGCGTGCGCAGCCAGAACCGGGCCGAGGAGGCGATCGCCAACGGCTTCTTCGCGCGTGAAATCGTCCCGGTGACACTGCCGGACGGCTCGACGGTAAGCACCGACGACGGACCGCGTGCGGGTACCACCTACGAGAAGATCAGCCAGCTGAAGCCGGTGTTCCGGCCGAACGGCACGGTGACGGCGGGTAATGCGTGCCCCCTCAACGACGGCGCGGCGGCGGTGGTGATCACGTCGGACGCCAAGGCGCGCGAGTTGGGTCTGACGCCGCTGGCACGCATCGTCGCAACCGGGGTGAGCGGGCTGTCGCCGGAGATCATGGGACTGGGGCCCATCGAGGCGACACGCAAGGCGCTGGCCAATGCCGGGATGTCAATCGACGACATCGATCTCGTCGAGATCAACGAGGCGTTCGCGGTCCAGGTTCTCGGCTCGGCGCGGGAGCTGGGCATCGATGAGGACAAGCTGAATGTGTCCGGCGGCGCGATCGCGCTTGGCCATCCGTTCGGAATGACCGGCGCGCGGATCACCGCCACGCTGCTGAACAACCTCACGACTCACGACAAGACGTTCGGCCTGGAGACGATGTGCGTGGGCGGCGGCCAGGGCATGGCGATGATCATCGAGCGGCTGAGCTGAGCCGCCTCATCGACGCCGAGACTGCTGGGAGATTGCGGATTCGGGTGAAATCGCGATCTCCCAGCAGTCTCAGCGGCTGCGTGCATGCCACGCGCGCCGAAGGCGTTGAACGACCTCCGGTGACGCGTGTCGCGCAGTTACCCTGATGACTGTCCAGCCAAGTGTGTGCAGATCCTCGAGACGCCTGACGTCATAGGCGAACACAATCGGGTCGACGCGATGGTGGTCGCCGTCATACTCGACGGCTAATTTGAGGTCATCCCACCCCATGTCGAGGTAATACCAATGAGAGCCGTCGGGACTGAGCACGGGGATTTGTGTCGACGGTCGCGGAAATCCTGCACGAATTACCAAGAGTCGTAACCAGGTTTCCTTCGGGGAGGCCGCTCCGGCGTCGAACAGATCCAGGGCCTCATGGAGCTGACGGCTTCCGCGCACACCCGGATGGTCGCGGGCTACCCGAAGGACGTCATCAATCTTGAATGCGATGGCGTTGCCGAGTGCGTCGAGCCGGGCGACCGCCACGCCGAGGCGACCGCGTCGGCCGATATCGAAGGCAGTGCGCTCCGGCGTGGTCACCAGGAGGCGGTCTTTCCATCCGTATTCGTACGCGTGAAGCCGCCTGTCGTACGTGCGGAGGCCCGGGGGCCGTCGGGCGTTCTGCCATATCAACTCGACGGGCTCGGTCTCGTCGACCCATTTCGACTCGTGAAGCGCAGCTGCTGTCAGGCCGGCGATGACGCCATGGCGGTGGGACCACAGCCACGCCGCGTACGCACGCTCACGCAGTGACAACACGACGTCCTTTTGGACGTATACGTCAGGAAAGACAGCGCGATAGCGCGCTCGCAGCTCGTGCTTCCGAAGCAAGCCGCCAGCGATAGCTTCGCCACCGACAAACGGGGTCTGCGCAATCTCCATGAGTCCACCATCGCGTCGCGCACCCCGTCGACACTGCTGGGAGATCGCGATCTGGGGAGAAAGTGCGATCTGTCAGCAGTCTCGGCACCCGGGGCACCCCGGGGCGGGAGCTCGGCGCGGGAGGCCCAGACGCAGAAAGGCCCGGCACCGCAGTGCCGGGCCTCCTACGCCAGAATGACTAGTTGCGGTAGAAGTAGCTGAGGAGCTGCAGGATCTCCAGGTACAGCCACACGAGCGTGACCGTGAGCCCCAGCGCGATGCCCCACGCCGCCTTCTCCGGCGCGCCGGCGCGGATCATCTGATCAGCCCGGTCGAAGTCGAGAAGGAACATGAACGCCGCGATACCGATGACCACCAACGAGAAGATGATCGCGAGCGGTCCGCCGCTGCGAATTCCCAGGCCCTGGCCGCCGTTGACCCCGAAGATCGACAGCAGGAAGTTGCCGAGCATCAGCGCGAACGCACCGAACAGTGCGGCCACGACCATGCGGGTGAGCTTGGGCGTGACGCGGATTGCGCCGGTCTTGTAGACGACGAGCATGCCGAAGAACACGCCCAACGTGCCGAGCACCGCCTGCGTCAGGAAGACACCGGCGCCCACCCCGGAGACCACGAAGTTGGCGAAGATGAACGAGATCGCGCCGAGGACCAGGCCCTCACATGCGGCGTAAGCCAGCACGATCCCGGGATTGTCCTGCTTGCGGCCGAACGTGGCGACGAGCACCAGGACCAGACCGGCGATGGCGCCGACCATGGCGAGCGGACCCGCAAGGCTGAGGTTCTGGCCGACGAAGAAGTACGTCGCCGCGGCGACCAGCGTCAGGACGGCAAGCGTGATGCCGGTCTTCTGAACGACGTCGTCGATGGTCAGCGGGCGCGCGACGCCCTTCTGGACGTAGGGCTGCGCCTCAGTGCCCTGATAAACCTGCTGCGCACCGGCGGCATAACCGGTGCCGAACTGTGCGTATCCGCCCTGCTGTTTAGGCAGTGATCGAAATACCGGGTTACTACTCTCCCGCACCGTCGGATCCTCTCCTGTGCTGTGTTGGGGGAACAACGGTCTAACGTTCGACCCGGCATCCCGGTTCCCGCCTGTGAGTTTCCTGCAGGGCAAACCTTACCCGGGAGTGGTCAACCTCGGGTCACGATCTAGATTGCGACCCGTGACCGATCAATCGGACCAAGTCCTGACCCGCACCGAGAACGGTGTCGGACTCCTGGTGCTGAACAGGCCCAAGGCGATCAATTCACTCACGCACTCGATGGTGAACGCCATGCACGCGGTGCTGCGCGAGTGGGAGCACGACGACGACGTCCGCACCGTCCTGGTCACCGGCGCCGGCGATCGCGGACTGTGCGCGGGCGGTGACATCGTCGCGATTTATCACAGCGCCCTGACCGACGGCGGCAGTGAAGCCAGGCAGTTCTGGTACGACGAGTACGTCCTCAACCAGTACATCGCCAGATACCCGAAGCCGTATGTCGTGGTGATGGACGGCATCGTGATGGGCGGCGGCGTCGGCGTCGCCGTCCACGGCTCGACACGCATCGTCACCGACACGTCGAAGATCGCGATGCCTGAGGTCGGAATCGGCTTCGTCCCTGACGTCGGCGGCACCTACTACCTGTCGCGCTCGCCCGGCCGCCTCGGGCTGCACGCCGCGCTCACGGGCGCTCCGTTCACCGGTTCGGACGCCATCGCCATGGGTTTCGCCGATCATTACGTCCCGCACATGGATCTCGACGATTTCAACCGGACGATCGTCACCGACGGCGTCGACGCGGCGATAGATCGCCACGCCGTCGCCCCCTCGCACAGTAACCTTGTGGCACAACGGAATTGGGTTGACGAATGCTACGCCGGCGAGACGGTCGCCGACATCGTCGCGGCGCTGCGAGGCCATGACGCCGGACCCGCAAACGACGACGCCAACCTGATCGCCACCCGGTCGCCCACATCGCTTGCCGTGGCGTTGGAGTCCGTACGCAGAGCCGCCGGGCTCGACACCCTGGAAGACATTCTGCGGCAAGAGTATCGAGTGTCCTGCGGGACTCTGCGCGGCCCTGATCTGGTTGAGGGCATCCGTGCGCAGGTGATCGACAAGGACCGCAACCCGAAGTGGTCGCCGTCCTCGCTGGCAGCCGTCAGCGCTGCCGACGTCGACGCGTTCTTCGCACCGGTCGAGAATGATTTGTCGTTCTAGAAGGGATTCACCAGACATGACCTACGAGACCATTCTCGTCGAACGTCAAGATCGCGTCGCGACGATAACTCTGAACCGGCCGAAGGCGCTGAATGCGCTCAACAGTCAGGTGATGGGCGAACTCACCACGGCAGCAGCCGAACTCGACGCTGACCAGGGAGTCGGCGCGATCGTCGTCACCGGCTCGGAGAAAGCTTTCGCCGCCGGCGCCGACATCAAGGAGATGTCGGCGCTCTCGTTTGCCGATGTGTTCTCTCAGGACTACTTCGCGGCATGGGGCAAGTTCGCCGCGGTGCGCACTCCCACGATCGCGGCGGTGGCGGGCTACGCGCTGGGGGGCGGTTGCGAGCTGGCGATGATGTGCGACCTGCTGATCGCAGCCGACACAGCCAAGTTCGGCCAGCCAGAGATCAAGCTGGGTGTGTTGCCGGGAATGGGCGGTTCGCAACGGCTTACGCGGGCGATCGGTAAGGCGAAGGCGATGGACATGATTCTGACCGGGCGCAACATGGACGCAGCGGAGGCCGAGCACAGCGGTCTGGTGTCCCGGGTGGTGCCCGCTGACGAACTCATGCGCGAGGCGATGGCCGCCGCGACCACGATTTCGAACATGTCGCTGTCTGCGGCGCGGATGGCCAAGGAGGCGGTCAACCGCGCCTTCGAATCGCCTCTTGCCGAGGGACTGCTGTACGAGCGCCGGCTCTTCCACTCGGCTTTCGCGACGGAAGACCAGAGCGAAGGCATGGACGCGTTTGTGGCGAAACGCCCTCCAAACTTCACTCACCGCTGAAGATTGGTGCATGTCCCACACACAGGCACCTGAGGCGACGCCCGACGAACCCGCCGCCAAGGCGGCCGAGCCCGCTGAGGATGAGGCGGCAGGCGACGCGGAGGACGCGGCCGAGCCGGCAGACAAGCCCGACTGGTGGGTGCGCCGGTACACCTTCACCGGCACCGCCGTCGGGCTGGTGTTCCTGTGGTTGTCGATGACGCCCTCCCTGCTGCCGCGCGGCCCGCTCTTCCAGGGAATCGTCAGCGGGGTCGCCGGCGCGATCGGCTACGGCCTCGGCGTTCTCGCGGTGTGGCTGGTCCGCTTCATGCGGTCCAAGGACACCAGCCCGCCGGCGCCGAAGATCGCGTGGCGCGTGCTCGTCATCGTGGGCATCGTCGGCACCGTGGCCATGGTCTTCTGGTTTCACCGCTGGCAGGATCACGTCCGCGACATCGTGCAGGTGCCGCGTCTCGCCTGGCACGCCTACCCCATCGCGGGAGTCTTGTCGATCGTCGTTCTCTTCATTCTCGTCGAGATCGGCCAGCTGATCGGCAAGTTGATCCGGTTCCTCGTTCGACAGCTCGAACGCGTTGCGCCGCCGCGAGTTTCAGCGGTCGTCGCAGTCCTTCTGGTGGTCGCGTTGACGGTCGCGATTCTCAACGGTGTGGTCGTCCGGTTCGCGATGTCGGCATTGAACTCGACCTTCGAGAACGTCAACAACGAAACGGACCCGGACACCCCGCCGCCGATCAGCGACAAACGCTCCGGTGGCCCGGGATCGCTCGTCGAGTGGAAGACCCTTGGCAACCAAGGACGCACGTTCGTCGCCAACGGCCCCTCGGTCGAGGAGCTGTCGAAGTTCAACGGCAAGCCCGCGATGGAGCCGATCAGGGCGTACGCGGGCCTGGAGTCGGCCGACGGCATCCGGGCGATCGCGGACAAGGCGGTCGCGGAGCTGGACAAGATGGGCGGCTTTTCGCGGAAGGTGATCGCGGTAGCGACCACCACCGGCACCGGCTGGATCAACGAGGCCGAAGCCGAGACCGTCGAGTACATGTACAACGGCGACAGCGCGCTCGTCAGCACGCAGTACTCGTTCCTGCCGAGCTGGTTGTCCTTCATCGTCGACAAGGAGAACGCGCGGCAGGCCGGACAGGCGCTGTTCGAAGCGGTCTCGGAGAAGGTGCGCGCGATTCCGGAAGGACAGCGGCCGAAGCTCGTCGTGTTCGGAGAGAGCCTCGGGTCATTCGGCGGCGAGGCGCCGTTCCTGTCGGTGGACAACATCGTCGCGCGCACCGACGGCGCGCTCTTCTCCGGCCCGACATTCCAGAACACCATGTGGCAGGAGGCGACTCACAGTCGCGACCCGGGCTCGCCGGAGTGGCTGCCGATCTACGACAAGGGCGAGTATCTGCGCTTCGTCGCGAAGAAAGAAG
>JAVHWG010000290.1:0-8522 GCA_032159965.1 Mycobacterium sp. | reverse complement strand
TCGCGGTCGGCCCGGTGGAAGAATTCACGCGTGCGGTCAAGTCGGCCGCGGGTGGCCAATAACGCTGCCCGACTGACCAGCTCGGGCCGGGCCAGCATCAGCTCCTGCGCAATGAAGGCGCCCATCGACACGGCGACGATCCGCGCCGGGGCGATATGGAGCTTCTCGATCAGCGCCGCGGTGTCGGCCACCATGGACTCGGTGGTGAAATCGTCGGCGTTCTCGGTGGCCCCGACGCCCCGGTTGTCGAACGTGATGACCCGATACCCGGCGGCCAGGAAGGCGGGCGTCTGGTGCAGGTCCCAGGTGCGTCCCACACCACCGCGACCGGCGATGAACAGCACCGGATCACCGTTGCCGCGGTCCGTGTACGCCAGGTTGGTCACGCCACAGACGGTACCGGCGCGTGCCGAAATCAGGTGTGTGCGAGCTTGCGCTTGCGTAGGCGACGCGAGCGCGCCGCTTCGATCGCGTGATCCCAGACAAGTCCGGTCATCGCCTTTATCTGAGCCGGCTTGACCAGATCCTTCGACATCAGCGCAGCGGCGCTCGCCTTGGTGGAAGCGGACGCCTTCGACATGTGGCCGGAGTCGAACGGCGGCTGCGGGTCGTACTCCATCGACAGCTGTATCGCCTTGGCCCGGCTGTCACCACCGATCTGTCCCGTGAGCCACAGGCCGAGGTCGATGCCTGCCGACACGCCCGCACACGTCACTATTTTGTTCTGAGATGCGCTCTCGACGGCTACGATTCGCTCGTCGCCAACCGCCTTGACTCCCAACGCCTTCAGCGCCGACAGTGCGGCCCAGTGTGACGTGGCGCGCTGGCCCTTCAGTAGGCCGGCGGCCGCCAGGATGATCGATCCTGAGCAGACCGACGCCGTCCACGTCGCGGTCTCGTGTGCCCGCCGGACCCAGTCGAGCACCCGTTCGTCGCGAGCGTGTTCCATCGTCGTGAAGCCGCCGGGTATCAAAATGATGTCGGGAGAGGGTGTTTCGTCGAACGAATGCGTCGCGCCCACAACGAGCACGCCGGAGTCGGCGGTGATCGGTCCCGGCTGGTGCCAGACGAACCGCACGTCGGCGTCAACAAGCATGCGCAGTGACTCATAAGGGCCGACGAAGTCCAGGGCGGTGAACCCCGGATACAGCATGATTGCGATTTGCATTCCCATCTCCTTTGCTCAGGCGAACGTCTTGCGGTAGTGGTCGGGCGAGACGCCTAGTCGGCGAATGAAGTTGCGACGCATGGTTTCTGCGGAGCCGAAACCGCAGCGGGCGGCGATCGCCACCATGGTGTCGTCGCTCTGCTCCAACTGGCGGCGTGCGGCGTCGGTGCGAATCCTTTCGACGTACTGGCCGGGTGCCTCGCCGACCTCGTCGGTGAACACGCGGGTGAAGTGGCGGGGGCTCATCGCCGCCCGGCGGGCGAGTTCGGTGACGCTGTGCTCGGCGCCCGGTTCGGTTTCGATGGCCTCCTGCGCGTCGCGGATCGGGGTGCGACGCGCGCGCGGCATCCATACCGGCGCGGCGAATTGCGTTTGACCGCCGGGCCGCCGCAGAGGCAGCACCATGTATCTCGCGATCGTCTGCGCGACATCGGTGCCGAGATCGTTTTCGACCAGCGACAGCGAAAGATCGATCCCGGCGGCCACGCCTGCTGCGGTCCAGACCTTCTCGGAGCTGCGCACGAAGATCGGCTGGGAGTCGACGTCGACCTGCGGGAACTGCTGCTGCAACCGGCGCGCGAATGCCCAGTGCGTGGTGGCCTTGCGGCCATCGAGCAACCCGATTTCTGCTGCCAGAAATGCGCCGGTGCAGACGCTGACGATGCGTCGGGCATTCGGTGCGATCGCCACCAGCCAGCGCTTCAGGTCCTCGTCGGCGCGTGCACCGTCCACGCCCGCGCCGCCGGGCAGCAGCACGGTGTCGACGGGCTCGCCGGGCTCCGGCAGGGGCTTCGCCGCGAACTCGAGTCCCGTTCCGGTGGCGACGGATGCGCCGTCCACCGAAACGAGGCTCACGTCGTAGGCGCCATCGACCAGTAGCGACGCTCCGGTGAACACGTCGAACGGGCCTGCGACGTCCATGGCCTGAACGCCGGGGAAGCCGACGATCACCACCTTGCGCGCCACCGACTCAGTGTCGACCACGCGCGCGATGGCGTCTACGCCATAGGTCCCACTGATCAGGACATGACGTAGGTTACGCCTGCGTCAGCTGCTGACGCAGGTACAGCCGGAAACCTGGATCGTGGACCAGAGCGAGGATCCTGCGTGAGCATTCGGCGTCAGGCCGCCTGCCAGCTCCAGGGACTCGTCGGAGATGTCGTAGGCCAGGGCATCGTTAATCGGGATCATGAGAACTCCCTTTCGTGTCGGTGGAGCGCGTCAGCTGATGCAGGTACAGCCGGAAACCTGGATCGTGGACCAGTTCGACGAGCCTGCCTGCGCATTCGGCGTCAGGCCGCCTGCCAGCTCCAGGGATTCGTCGGAGATGTCGTACGCCAGGGCATCGTTCATCGAGATCATCAGAACTCCTTTTCATGGTTGGTTGAGCGGATCGTTCGGTGAAATCAGCCGCCCCCGGTACCGGATGCCCTCGGCAAAGTGACATCCGGCCATCGATCCGCCCGCCGACCTCGGGACGCAACCCGAATGTCGACGCGCCTGTCAATTTTCTAGCAGTATGCTCAGCGCGTTAGTTGCTAACAGCTTGAATTCTCTGTGATTTCTCTGTGAAATTCGAGGATTTGCCACTGGCTCATGGTGGCGGGTGCCGGGCATCACCCGATACCGGGAGATTGGATGGAGTTTTATTACGAGCGCGTGACACGTCGCGCCGCCGTGATCGACGAGGTGCTGTCGGATATCTACGAAGATCTGCCCGGCCAGAAGACCGATGCAGATCTGGCCGCCCGCCGCCTCGCCGCTTGGTGCCGGTCGTGCGCCGGTGGCGACTGGTCGTTGTTTGCCCGGCGGCTGGAGCGTGACGGGTTATCTATCGCGCAAGCGTTGGCGCGCTTTGCCACGGTGCGCCGCAACCCGACCGCGCACGCGCCGCGGTGGATCGATGACGCGCGGTGGATCGGCGATGCCCTTCAGCAGCCCGCAAACGCCGTTGCTCTTCGCGCAAGCGGCTCATCGTCCGTTGCTCTTCGCGCAAGCGGCTCATCGTCCATCGCTCGTCGCGCACCCGTCGCCTTCGAGCACCTGCTGACCCCTGTCATCCAACACGCGGACGCGCTGCTCTTCTCGGGTGTCGAACCGCAGGCCGCACAGACACTGACCCCCGAGGCACGCGACTGCCTGCGACGGTGCCTGGCCGGGGAACTTTCCGGTCTCATCGCGCCGGCGGTCTACCAGCGGTTCACCCAGGCCAGGGACAGCACGGCTGACCATCTCGACTACGAGCAGTTCGTACAGCACATGAGGGCGGACGGGTTCCGCCAGATGTTCGACGAAACTCCAGTTCTGTTGAGAGTCATGGCGTCGCTGACCCGTCAGTGGATCGAGACGTCGACGGAGTTGATCACGCGGCTTCACTCGGACATGCCGTCGCTTCGCGACTTCGTAGGCGCCACGGGCACATGTCGAGTCAGCAGCATCGAGGGCGAACTGTCTGATCCCCACAACTTCGGCCGCAGCGTGCGAATCATCACTTTCGAAGGCGGCGAGCGTGCCGTCTACAAGCCGAAGGACCTCGGTGTCGACGCGGCCTGGCATGTCTTGGTCGAACGGTTGAACCGCGACGGACCGGTCGAACTGCGCGCCGCACGCGTTCTGCCGCGTGCGGGCTACGGCTGGGCGGAGTTCGTCGAACACTCCAGTTGCGATGACGCCGCGGACTTTCGGTACTTCTTCCGGCGTGCAGGCGGGCTGCTGGCGTTGTTGCACTGTTTCGTCGGCGTCGACATGCATCAGGAAAACGTCATCGCTTCGGGTCCGCATCCGGTGCCGATCGACCTCGAGATGATCCTGCAGCCCACCGACGCACGATTCAGCTCAGACGCCGGCGGTGCGAATGCCGCGGCGAACCAGATGGTCATCGACTCGGTCATGACCGTCGGCCTGCTTCCGGCCTACGGCAGGTACTCGGGGAGCAAGATCTTCGCGACCGCCGGGGTGACGTCGAACTCAGCGCCGCGGGACGAACTCCGTTGGCTGGACGTGAATTCAGACAACATGCGGCCGGTCAAGGTACCCGTCGCGACCGACGTGATCACCAACCTGCCGCACGTCAACGGGCACTCCGGGCGGCTCGGAGACCATATCGACGACTTCATCTCCGGTTTCGGCGACTACGCAGAGTTCTTGCGGCGGCAGCAACCAGAAGACCTCTTCCGTGACTTCGCAGGACTTCCGGTACGCACGGTGCTGCGCCCGACGCGGTACTACTACCTGCTGCTGCAGCGGCTCCGGAACCACAGCGGCATGGACGACGGCATCGCATGGTCGGCACAGGCCGACTTCGGGGCGAGGTTGGGCGACTGGGACACCGACGCCGATCCCACGTGGGCTCTGCAGCGCACCGAACGGACCGCTCTGGTCGATTTGAACGTCCCGTACTTCACCACGCTCACCGACGAACCGCCGGTGCACGCCGGGTCGTCCGGTCTGCAGCGTGCGCATGCCCGGCTGCACGGTCTGAATGTGGACGTGATCGCTTGGCAGATCGACATCATCCAGCAGAACGTCGGCAGCCTGCGGCCATCGACCGCGCCCCGTCCGCTGTCACCAGTTGCAGGCATGGCCGTGCCACCCGGGCACGCGTTCGTCGATGAGGCCGACTCTGTGGCGAACACGCTGCGGCAATGCGCAATTCGAAGAGGGGCGAGCGCTGCATGGGTGGGACTGGACTGGCTCGGCCACTCGAAAGTGTCACAACTGGTGGTACTCGGCCCCGATCTGTACAACGGCACCTGCGGAATCGCGCTGTTCCTCGCCGCGCACGCCGCCGTCACCAAGGACACGTCGTCAGAGGAACTGGCACGAGCTGCCCTCGTGCCGGTTCGAGACACGCTGCACGGCCGAAGCACGGCGCGCGTCGCCCGCTCGCTCGGGCTCGGCGGCGCACTCGGACTCGGGTCGATCGTCTACGGCCTCGCCGTCGTGTCGGCGCTGACCGGTGACCCCGATCTACTCGCCGACGCCCACACCGCAGCGGAACTCATCACGGACGAACTCATATCGGCCGACGTGCAACTCGACCTGCTCGGCGGAAGCGCCGGAGCAGTGCTGGGATTGCTTCGCCTGCACCGGCAAACAGGATCAGACGACGCACTGCGCATCGCGACCGCGTGCGGCCGTCATCTGCTGGCCCGCGACCGCGTCGGATCAGACGGCGCGCGCACTTGGGTGTCTGCTGCCTTCGGCCGCCCGGTCAACGGCATGTCGCACGGCGCGGCCGGCTACGCCTATGCGCTTGCGTCGCTGGCCGCCGCCACCGGAGTCGACGAATTCGCCGCCGCTGCAAGCGAATGCGTTACCTTCGAAGCGAAGACCTTCGACACCGGCAACGCCAACTGGGCCGACATGCGCGGCGTCGCGTCAACACGCGTGCCGACCAAGTGGTGCTACGGCGCTCCCGGAATCGGCCTGTCGCGCGCCGCAATCCAGAAACACACGCCGTATCTCGGCGACGCGTGCCGGGTGGACATCGCCCGTGCGCTGGCCAGCGTGGAGCAGGGGTGGGCGGTTCCCACGGACACGCTGTGCTGCGGCACGCTGGGAAGCATCGAATTCCTTGCCGAAACCGGCGCTCTGCTGGACCGCGACGACCTGAGCCGACTCGCGGCCACGCGTCTGTTCCAGGTATTGCACACCGCCCACACCACCGGCGATTACCGGTACACCACCGGCACGAGCCGGTTCAACCTCGGCCTGTTCCGCGGCGTGGCCGGCCTCGGATATACGGCATTGCGCCGAGCCGACACCTCACTCCCCAATATCTTGATCTGGGAGTAAAGGGGACTAGGGATGGCACCTACACCGCCGGCGACCGCCCGCGGCTACATCTGGCGCAGCGTCGCCATGCTCGGCACCGTCCGGGGTCCCGTTGCGGTGTCGATCGCGCTGGGCCTGGTCGTGTCGGCATTGCCTTTCGTCGCCAACGCGGCATTCGGGCCACTCATGCAGTCCGTGGCGGACGCGGGCAAAGCGGGGAATCTGGCGGGCGTCTGGATGCTGCACGGCTCGCTTCTCAGCCGCGACCACGCGCCGACCTCCGGGTTCCTGCACTGGCTGGCGTTTCCACTGCCGTTCGCCGCCCTGCTCGGTATCTGGGCGGTGTCACTGGTGCTGGCTCAGGTGATCAGCTTTGTGAACTCGTGGATCGACGCGCACGTTCAGTCGAAACTGCTGACAGAGATCCGGCAGCGGGTGCACGACCACATCCAGACGCTGTCGTTGAGTTTCTTCACCGGAACCCGCAGCGGCGCGTTGATGCAGCGCGTCCAGATGGAGGCCGCCGGCGTGCAGCGCCTTCTCACCGACTGCCTGATCCCGCCATCGGTGGACGGAATCGTCCTGGTGATTGCGTTGGCATATCTGTTCGCCCTGTCGTGGCAGATGACGCTCGTCGCGCTGGTCCTGTCGCCACTGGCGATGATCGCGCTTCGGCTCGCCGGAAGAAAGCTGCAGGCCGCCACCAAGTGGACGGTCATGGCCCATCGTGAACTGGGCGGCGAACTCGAGGAAACCATCAGCGGCATCTCCGAGATCCAGATCTTCAACGCCCAGCAGCGACGGAACGAGCGGTTTTACGCCGCGTCGAGTTCAGCCGCGCGAAGCACAGGCCGGATGCTCATCTGGATCAACGCCGGAACCAAGGGAGCGGCCGTTTTCACCGCGTTCAGCAGCGTGCTGGTACTGGTCGCCGGCATCGCGTTCGGCGAGAGATTCGGGCTGACGTTCGCCGGTCTGCTGGTATTCGTCGGCTTCGTCCCGACGATGTTCGCGTCGGTCCAGCGGATCATGGCGGCCTACACCATGTACAAGTCGGTAGCCCCCAACGTCGCGCTGACCTACGAGCTGCTCGACACCCGACCGACCATCGAAGAGCGCCAGGACGCCGAGCCGCTGGCTGAGGTCCGCGGGAATCTCGTGTTCGATGATGTGGCCTTCGGATACAGCGCGCAGCAGCAGATATTCGACGGTTTGTCGTTCTCGGTCGCCGAGGGTGAAACAGTGGCACTCGTGGGCGCCATCGGATCCGGCAAGTCCACCGCGTTCAACCTCCTCCTGCGGTTCCTTGACCCGCAACGCGGGCGAATCCTGTTGGACGGCCACGATATCCGGCAGGTGACCATCGCATCACTGCGCGAACAGGTGTCAAAGCTTGCGCAGTTCCCGTTCTTCATGAAGGACACCATTCGCGAGAACATCCGACTGGCCCGCCCGGACGCGACCGACGCCGAGGTCGAGCAGGCCTGTGAACTCGCCCACATCCACACGATCATTCGCGACCCGACCAAGATCGAGAAGGGATACGACACGATCGTCGACGCACAAGTGCCCTCGGGGGGCCAGAAGCGGCTCATCGCGATGTCGCGATGCCTGCTGCGGAAGCCCGAAGTGTTACTCCTGGACGAACCGACCGAAAACCTCGACGCCGATCAGCGGACCCGGATGATCGCGGTGATCCGGGGTTACGCCAAAGATCGGACCTGCATTGTGATCAGCCACGACATGGACTTCATCGCCGGCGTCGCCGACCGCATCATCGTGCTGGGTTCAGGCCGGGTCGCCGAGGAGGGCACCCACGACCAACTGCTGGCCGGCGGTGGTGTGTACAAGATGCTGCACGACGCGCAGAACGTCGAGCCCTCGTTCGTCCACGGCAACCGGCGATAAGGCGTGACCAGGCCGGGCAATACGTCAACGGGAGATCGCACGCCGTTGGTAGTGCTGGGGTGCGGGCAGCGCTGCGGCAGCACGCTGGTTCAACGGCTGCTGTGCTCCCACCCCGAGGTGATGATCTGGGGCGAACACGACGGGCAACTGGCGTCGATCATGAAAGTGGCCGAGCAGCTCGAGTTTTGGGCGCAGACGTACGGCGCGGTGGCCCGCAACGAGCTCAGCGCCTACGGCTATCAAGGCTTCATCGCCAATCTGACGCCGGAGAGCGACCGGGTGGGAACTGCGGTCAGGGCGTTCGTCGACACGCTGTTCGCCGCGCCCGCATCGGAGCTCGGCCGGCCGGTCTGGGGGTTCAAAGAGGTCCGCTACGGGTTGACCGAAATCCGATCGCTGGCAAGGATTTTCACCGGTATTCGGGTGGTCGTGGTCGTGCGGGATCCCCGTGACGTGCTCTGCAGCCTCAACGACTGGGAGCGTCACCCCGGGTGGACGCGTCGCGACACCGAGACATCGTTGGGGTACTGGCGAACCGTCGCAGCAAGTTTCGCCGACGGCGTCGTCGACCACGACCTTTGCGACCGGGTGCTCTCGGTCCGTTACGAAGACCTCGTCGCCGAGCCGGACCGGTGGAGCGCCGCCATCGCCGAACACTGCGGACTCGGTG
>JAVHWG010000272.1:0-10251 GCA_032159965.1 Mycobacterium sp. | reverse complement strand
TACGCAAGGGGATGACCGAAATGACTGCGGAGTTCGGTGACAGCCCCCAGCACGACGCTGTCATCACGGTCGACCGCTACGGCAACACCGCGTCGACGACGCATACCGTGGCACTTGTCGAAGAACTCGAAGCCGGCCGGATCCGACCCGGCGAAACGATTGCGCTCATCGCACAGGCATCAGGTCTCGAGATCGGCGTAATTCTCGTGACCGTGGACGAGGAACTGGTGAACCGCTATGGGCACAGTCATTGACCGACTCGGTATAACCCGGGGCGGCTGGCGGTCTCGACACAGTGCGCTCCACCTTGCGGTCTCGGCCGCCAATTCCTGTCTTGAACACGCGCAGCAAGACGCGAATGACGTCGATCTGCTTGTCAATGCCGGAATCTACCGTGATAAGAACCTAGCAGAGCCCGCGCTCGCGGCGCTCATCCAGGAAGATATCGGAGCCAATCCCGAAGATCCGCATGGAACTTCGCACGGCACATTCTCCTTCGACATCTCCAACGGAACCTGCGGAATCCTGACCGGACTGCAGATCGTCGACGGATTTCTGAGATCTCGTACGATCAGCTGTGCCCTCATCACCGCCAGTGATGCCGATCCCGGGCACGGGATGAGCGAACACTTCCCCTTCTCTCCCGTCGGAGCGGCGCTGTTGTGCAACTGGACCGATGACGACTACGGGCTCGGGCGAGTCAGCTGGGTGAACGATCCCGATGACGGTGAAAACTTCCACGCCACGGTCGGATCCGACGAGGGGGAAAACGTGTTGCGATTTCGCGAGGCGCCGATGCTGGACGAGCGGCTGGCTGCCACCGCGGCGCAAGCGGCACGCAATTGCCTGCGAGACTCCGCGCTGACGCTGTCCGACATCGATGTCATCGTGGCCGCGCCGGCGCGGCGCGGATACCGTGCCGCACTTGCGGCCCACCTCGATATCGATCCCGAGCGCATTATCGTCGCCAACGACGAGAAGACGCATACCGCCTCGCTCGCCGTGGCGCTGCAACAAGCGGTCGACCAGCTGCCGATGGGAGCTCGCACCATGATCGTTGCCGCCGGAGCGGGCATCACGGCGGGTGCCGCGATGTATCGGGAACCCCCGATACCCGACTGGGTCTCCGCTACGTAGCGACATCCTCTGGTTCCGGCGCGCTCTCGAAGATCCGCTCCGCGACCTCGCGGGTGCACGCTGCCGTACCCGGAGTTGTGAGCTTCGCTGCGCCAGTGGCAATTCCAAAACGAACGCACTTGCTCAAAGACCATCCTCTGGACACACCCACGACGATGGCCGCCACCATCGCATCGCCTGCACCGACACCGCTGACCGCTTGCACAGGAACCGCCAAGAATCGCTGGTTTGCATGTGATGTGGCCAGCAACGCCCCTTTTGATCCAAGCGAGACCACGACGGCCTGACTGATGCCGGAGTCGATCAGTCGGTGCGCAGCGGCCAACTGTGCTGTTTGGGTCGCAAGTTCGCGACCGGAATATTCCCGCAATTCTCGCGCGCTGGACTTCAACAGGAATACTCCGGACGTCATGTGCTGGAGGCCGCCCCCTGAGGTGTCCAGAACCAGCAGCACGCCAAGCTCGCGACAGATGTCGGCGACTCGCTGGTAGAAGTCGGCGGGAACGCCCGGCGGTAGGCTGCCGCTTGCCACTACGATCTCAGCTGAGCGTGCCGCATACCGCAGTTCCTCAAGGCATTTCGCTTGTTCGCCCAACGTCAAGCGCGGGCCGGGAAGGACGAACCGGTACTGCTGCCCGCTGCTCGCCTCGTCGACGGTGAAACTCTCCCGCGTCGGCTCCGAAATTGCTACGCGGCGATACGGAACGTCGGCATCGCTGACAAGCTCTGTGACCAAATCGCCGGTTGGTCCCCCAACCGGGAACACCGCCGACACCGATCCGCCGAGAGCCGACGCTATCCGGGCCACGTTGATGCCACCGCCCCCGGCATCGTAACGTGCTTCGCGACAGCGGATCTTGTGGGTCGGACCAACTGCGTCAGCGCTCGTCGTGATGTCGAGCGCTGGGTTCATCGTAAGTGTGACAATCACTGTCCCGTATCCGGCGCGGTCGTTCGTCGATTTCATTTGGCTGTCACCTACCCTGACGCGGTGGTGGTTTCACGCACCACGATCACGGGGATGGTCACAGATTGGGCCACGGCCGAACTGACCGAACCCAACCACGTGCTTGCGAATCCGCCGCGTCCCCGGCTGCCGACCACCACGAGTTGCGCGTGCTCAGATTCACGAATGAGCCAGCGGGCCGGCTGATCGCAGACGAGGCGTCGGTGCACCTGCACGTCGGGATACTGTTCCTGCCAGCCGGCGAGCCGTTCGGCAAGGATTTCATGACCTTCGCTCTCGTATTCGCGCCAATCCATGCCGAGAATCGGGAACACCGCCACGTCGCTCCACGCGTGCAGCGCCACCAGACCTACCCCCCGCCGCGATGCCTCGTCGAAGGCCAGTGCGGTCGCTGCTTCGGACGTCGGCGACCCGTCGATGCCCAGCAGGACGGGCGAATCGCTCTGCAAAGAAGCGGGTTTGGGGCGGATGACGGCGACGGGGCAGTTCGCATGGTGGACCAGGCCCGTGCTGACGGAGCCCAGTAGCATCCGGCCGAGCGCACCGGATCCGCGGTTGCCGACGACGATCATCTGCTTGTGCTCCGATGCTTCGATCAGCGTCGGCACCACGCTTGAGTTCAAGGTCTCGGTGTGCACGTCGGGGAGCTGTGACTCAGGGACGGTGTCCAGCGCGATCTTGAGCGCGTGCTCGAGGACATGCCGCGCATTGTCCTGTTGCCACTGGACGACGTTGGCGTGCATCGTACCCATCGGCCAGCTCGCGACGACGGGTGCGGCGGCATGGACCAAAGTCAGGTGCGCACGACGCATCACGGCTTCGTGAGTTGCCCAGCGGATTGCCGCATCAGACTCCGCTGAGCCGTCGACACCGACCAATATGCCGGTCGTGGTGACAGATTGGGACATCTGAGGCTCCTGCGTTCGTGAGTTGGAATCAGTGATCGCTACGGCGGTGGGGGCATTTAGCCGGCGTTAGCCGGGGCTGCTGTCCTTAACGCGACGAGACGTTCCACCGCGCGTTCGATGCCGCGCGCGAGATCATCGACGTCGGGGGCGGTGTCGTAGTCGCCCGTGATGCCGAAGACCAGTTTGTCGGCGTAGCTCACGATCGCGATTCCCGTCCGAAGCCCGAGGGCGATGGGCGGAATCGGCATCATGCGCAACACCTTTCGTCCCATGACCTGCATCTGCTGTCGCGGTCCGGGCACGTTTGTGGCCACGGTGACAATGCTCTTTTGAGGTAACCGGGTCAGAGCTCGAACGGCCCACGCCGTCAGCGGGAACGGAATGATGTTCGCCGCCGAGATGACTAAGTGTCCTGCCTGCCGCTGGCCGCTGTGCTTCGCCCGTGTCAACCGCCTGTGCACTGTTCGTAGCTGTTCCTCGGGGTCTGACAATTCGACGGGGAGGTATGGAAGCATCAGTGACACCCGGTTGTCGACCTTGCCTACCGCATCGTTCGAGCGCACCGACACGGGTACCAGCGTGCGCAGCGAATTGTGTTGTGGCTTCTCACCTCGACGAATCAGCACGCCACGAAAGGCATCGGTGATCGCGGCCAGTGCAACGTCGTTCAGCGTCACATCGAATGCGTGGGCCACCTGGACAGCGTCGTCAAAGGACACCTCAGCCACCGCGTAACGCCGCATCGTAGCGACGGATCCGACCAGCGAAGTGGGCGTGGTCCGCAGCATGCCATCCACGATCTCGTATGCCCCGTTCAACGCCCGCGCGGCACTGCCCACCAGGGTTGTTGATGTATTCCAGATGCTCTTGAACCACTCCCGCGGGTCGGCGCTCAGCGCTGGGGAGCGGAACTCGTGCTGTGCGGGTTCGCTGGCCGCTCGGATCTCCGTCGCGTAGGTGTCACCCTCGCCGCCGTCACTCAATCCGGCAAGCATGTGCATCGTCGCGATCCCGTCGGCGATGCAGTGATGCAATTTCATGACCATGGCCCACTGGTCGTCCGGCAGGCCCTCCACGACCCAGCACTCCCACAACGGACGTTCCCGATCTAGTCGGCGCTCCATCACATCGGCGACCAGCCGGAACAGCGCCGCGTCGTCGCGTGGGTGTGGGAGAGCGACGCGATGCAAGTGATGTGCGATGTCGAAGTTGTCGGCGTCGATCCACTGCGGTGCTTGAAGATCGAGCGGATGCATGCGCAGCACCTGGCGGAATCTCGGCACCGCAAGCAATCGGTCTGCGAGACCCGACACGAAGGAGTCGTCGTCAGGAATCGGCCCTTCGAAGACGGACAGGGAACCTATCGCAAGGCTCACGTGGCGGTCAGAATCTTCTGCTTCGAGGAAGCCCGCATCAAGCATCGACAGCTGTTCCATAACAACACTGTGGGCTCAGGGTCGCCGCGTCGCGAGGGGAGGAAGTCCCGAGACCGAAGGCCCAGTGGCACTACGTCTGGGCGGGACGATTAACGACGCTCGGACCATGACATCATTGGGCGCGGAACGGATGCTCATCGAGTCGACAATCCCGCGTAGCTGCCACCTACGAAGACCTGTGAAGAAGCATTACACCCAAGCAAGCCGGTCTAGCGGCGAATCTGCATGATTTCGCTTAAGGGCAGCCGCGGTGTCGGGGCTGGTATCTCTTCGAGCACTGCAGTTTTCCCGACGCGCACCAAGACTTGCGGGAAGGCATTGCTGCCGAGCAGATTCTGGATCGTGGCACGGCTGTCGGGCAGCTCGGTGATGTGCGTCAGGGTGCAGGTGGCCAGTCCTGCCATGGTGCATTCGAGAAGCACAGTGGAGAGCACTTCGCCGCAGCCGAGGGCGTCGGCACGGGTGTTTTCCGGGGTCGACAGAATCAGCACCTTCGCTTGATCCGTCTGTACCTCCGGGCGTCGATCGCCGTGGCCGGTCACCGGAAACTCTCGGTTGATGTCGACTCGCTGGAACTCGGCTTCAGAGATCAGCGCGCTGGGCGGCACGCCCTGATAGGACCGGAACGGCTCTGTCCACCAATGTAACTCGTCGTGATAGTACTCGTCGTACCGCCGCATTGACTCGGTCAGTCGGGACGCCTCGGCCAAGGCCGGCCGCGATTCGTCCGCGAGGATGTCCGCTGTCGCCTTGCGGCAATCAACCGTTTCGCGCACCAACCGTTCGAACGACTCCCAGTGGTTGGGCGCTTGGAACGGCAGGCGATCCGTGCGGCGCCGCAGGATGGCGTCCGCGCGGTCCCGCTCGGATGCCGTGACGTAGTGCGCGGGCGTGAAGAAGATCGTCGCGAGATGGTCGAGTTCGCTGGGGTTGGGGAACGGATCGACGTTGATGTGCCATCCTGCCGCGGTCATCGCAACACGGAAATGATCCATTGCTGCGCCGCAACTGATGAGAGCCTCGCGGCCGGAACTGTCAGTCGACCGCACTACGCGCCGGTGATCTTCGAACAGATCGACGGAGGCCTCGTGGACGATCCATCTCCACGGTTGGCTGTTGTGCAGGGACGGCGCGCGGCACGCCAGATGTATCGCGTTTGTGATGAGCTCGGTATCCGCCGTCGTTTGCGTCACTGTGTTTGCCCTTCTGTCTATTTCGACCATAGGGAGTCCACCGGCGCATACCAGGGTCCTTGGTCCCAAATGAGCCCAGCCAATAGGCCCAATTCGATGAGGCCGTCGGGCACTTCGAATTACCCGCACCGCAGCAGATAATGTGATTCATGGGGCCGACCGTGACCGACAATGCCGGCGTGCGCGCCTCCACGATCACATCGACGCCGTACCTTGACATCCGAGAAACGCATACGGGAATTGTTGTTCTCGTCGGTGACCGTGCGTACAAGGGCAAGAAGCCGATTACTACCGACTTCCTCGATTTCAGCACCGCGGCCGCTCGTGAGCGAGTGTGCGCCCGCGAGGTCGAGCTCAATCGCCGACTCGCGCCGGACAGCTACTTCGGTGTCGCTCACCTGACCGATCCGAGCGGCGGTCCCGCTGAACCGGTGGTGGTGATGCGCCGATATGCGGACGCGTGCCGCCTATCCATGATGGTTCGAGAAGGTGATTCGGCCGCCGCCCTGTTGACACAGATCGCGGAAAAGCTGGCGGAATTCCACGCTGAAGCCGACCGCAGCCGGGGGATCGACACCCAAGGAACGGTCAACGCCGTCCACGCGCGGTGGTTAGCCAACATTTCGGAGTTCGGTCCGTTCGTGGGCAGTGTCGTGTCTGCCGATCGGATACAGGAGTTGCGGGCCCTGGCAGACCGATATGTGGTGGGCCGCTCAGCGTTGTTCACAGCGCGGATCGAGGATCGGCGGATCGTCGACGGCCATGGCGATCTGCTGGCTGACGACATCTTCTGCCCGCCGTGCGGGGTGCAGATACTCGATTGCCTCGAATTCGACGACAGTTTGCGCTACGTCGACGCGATCGACGACATCGCCTTCCTCGCAATGGATCTGGAGTATCTCGGCGCGAAAGAACTGGCGGACCACTTCCTTGATCAGTACAGCCGGTTGACACGAGATCTCGCGCCGTCCTCGTTGAAGGATTTCTACATCGCCTACCGCGCGATGGTGCGGGCAAAGGTC
Organism: Mycobacterium sp.; assembly: GCA_032159965.1. Taxonomy (GTDB): domain Bacteria; phylum Actinomycetota; class Actinomycetes; order Mycobacteriales; family Mycobacteriaceae; genus Mycobacterium. The sequence continues at coordinate 3,588 of JAVHWG010000272.1, read as the reverse complement.
GATTGCATCCGAGTCAGCCAGGGCCATGCCGCGGCGGGCATTGACGCGACCAGACATCTGGACCTTGCGATCGCGCATCTGCGCGCCGGGGCGGTCAGGGTAGTCCTTGTGGGCGGTGGCCCCGGTACCGGCAAGACCACTCTGGCACGTCGCCTCGCCGAACAGTTTGGCGCGGAAATGATTTCGACCGACGACGTGCGAGGTGAACTACAGGAGCCAGGCGCGGTCGGCGGAACGCGCGGTGTCCTGGGCGGCGGCCTGTACTCGGACGAGAACGTCACCGCGGTGTACGACACGGTGCTTCGCCGCGCCCAGCCGCTGTTGGCCGGTGGTCAGTCCGTTGTTCTCGACGGCACCTGGCGCGATCCTCGCCAGCGCGCGAAGGCGCACGACCTGGCCCGGGAGACGCACTCGGTGGTGGGCCAGATTCTTTGTGCCGCTTCGCCCGAGACAGCAGCGTCAAGGGTCGGCCTCCGGCCGCCCGGACCATCCGACGCCACTCCAGAAATCGCGGTCTCGCTCGCCCAGGACCAGTGCCATTGGCGTGAGGCGTCGGTCGTCGACACCGCCCGACCACTGCCGGAAACCATCCGCTACGCCGAAACGCTCTGGCACGGCATGGTGTGACCGATGTTCAACTGCGCGAAAAATAAATCGATGTGCCGGCGCGCGAGCTTCGCCATCGGCTGAAGCTGCAGTGCCTGTGGTGCCGAGAACTTGCGCGTTAAGGAGCTTCAGTCTGGCTCAGGGCCGAATTGGAATCTCCGGCCGGTGATTTGCGAGGGGATCAACCGGACATAGTGCGTCTTGGCATGCGGTGTCCACGGCAGCAGCTGTGCGCGCAGTGCATCTGCGATCTCCTCGTCGGTGCGAAGGCTGCGCGTCGTGCCCTTGACAACCACGCTCCACCCTTCCGCGACGTTGTGCTCATCGGCCTCGAACACCACATGGTTGTTGATTGCGACGCTCACCAGCTTGGTCCCCTCCGCCGTGCGGAAGAGCACCGAGTTTCGCTGCACGACGAAATTGACTGGGAAGATCTCGGGTTGACCGTCGACGCTTGTGACGAGCCGCCCCAGGGACTGGCTTGCGAGCAGATTCCAGCATTCGTGTGCCGGAAGGATTGTGCCCGTTTGACCGACTGATCCATTCGCGTATGTCATAGGGAAACGCTATGGAAGATCAAGGGATGTTGGCATGAGTCGGACGTCCCCAACCATATGGACCTAGGACTCTACGGAGCGCTCGGCGCAGCAGATAGTTTCGGGGTATGAGGAGTAATCGTCCGGAGGAGTCGTTGCAGCGAGCGCTCACGGAGCCTCTCACGGCCGGTTCAGCTTCAGAGCCGGTCGTCGTGGGTGTTGATGGAACGCGGGCGGCCCTCAACGCAGTCAAGTGGGCGGCGCCGGAAGCGGCAAACCGCGATGTCCCGCTCCGATTGGTGCACGTGGTGTCCCCAGCACCTCGTCGGCGCGGCGGCACCAGCGGCACCGGCTTCGAAACCGGCCACGTGGCAGAGCTTCTGCAGCAAGCCAAATACTGTGCTGAGGACTTCGACAAGCACGTCCGAGTTGAGTCGGTCGTGAAATGTGGCCGGCCCGAGACAGTTCTGCTTGAACAATCGCGACATGCCGGGATGATCTGTATCGGATCGCCGACGTATCAGAGTCCTGTCGATGGATCGCTGGGTTCGATCGCTTCGGCGTTGGCCGAGCATTCCTGTTGCCCTGTCGCGGTCATTCGAACTGACGATTACGATTCGTTGAGAACTGAATGCGGCGTGATCTCCGTCGTTCTCAACGACGAACCCGACAACGACGCCGTTGTGCACCTGGCCATGCATGAAGGGCGGTTACGCCATGCAACGGTCCGGCAAGTAGATCGGCGGGTGAACAGCTGGAACCGTCGATATGCCGACGTTCCTGTCGAAATGGTTGCCGCGGGCGCGGGTGGACGGTACGCGAATCGACCATCGCGCGACGACGGACCTCAGCTGGCTGTCGTCGGTCGCTCCGACGCTGCGAAGATATCGCATCTGGGCACGCCCAACTGCCATCCCATCCTCGGTTATCCGGATTGCTCGGTGCTGCTCGTCCGAAGCTGACCTCTTACGAGGCCGACGGATAGTCGAGTTCGGGATTGTCTGCCCGCTCGGCAGCGTCATCGAGCATGCGTTCACGGAATGTGTTGCGATAGCTTTGCGGGGCAACGCCGCTCAGCCGCCGGAACTGCTCGCGGAAGTTCGCCGCCGAGGTGAATCCGACGTCACGGCCAATCCGTTCCACGCCGAACGAAGTGCTCTCGAGCATTTCCTGTGCGTGGCGCACACGCACACCGGTGACCCACTGCATCGGTGTTTGACCGGTCTCTGCCTGGAAGCGGCGGTTGAGGGTGCGTGTGCTTGTGACGGCGTAATTCGCGATGTCGGCCAACGCCAAGTCGCGGTGCGCGTTCTGCTCGATCCAGGCGAGCACCGCGTCAAGCTCCGTTCTCTCGCCAATAGTGCTGACCGGCAATTGGTTTCGGACGATGAATTGTGCTTGTCCGCCGCTTCGGTGAAGTGGCGCGACCACGAGCTTGGCGGCGGTGGCGGCCACAGCGGTGCCGTGGTCTCGCTGCACCATGTGCAGGCATAGATCGACCCCGGCCGAGGCCCCCGCCGAAGTCAAGATCTTGCCGTCGTCGATGTAGAGGACATCCGGGTCCAGGACGACGTCGGGATAGGTGGCACGGAACAGATCCGCGGCAACCCAATGGGTGGTCGCGCGCTTGCCGTCGAGCAGTCCCGCGGCGGCGAGCGTGAAGGCGCCGGTGCAGACCGAGGCGATCCGAGCGCCGGCAGCGTGTGCCGATTGCAGCGCGGCGACCACTGAGGCCGGCGTTTCGGCTGTCAGGTCGTCGCGGCCGGGCACGATGATGGTGTCCGCGCCGGCCAGCGACTCGAGACCAAGGTCGGTTCCGATGCGCAGCGGTCCGGCCTTCACCCACGGCTCGGTACTGCACACCTGCACCCGATAACCGTTGTCGCCGTTGGGTAGTGGGACTGCGCGGAATACTTGCACGGCGATGCTGAGGTCATAGGCGATTACGTCCGGCAGCGCCAGAACGACAACGGTGCGCATCGACGCACCATATCAACGTTCCTGGCTTAATCATGTGACGTCGACGGAATACTGCCAAAGACCATTTGGCGTCGCATCAGGTCTGGTGTCACACCATTTGCGCTAGGTGGCAGGTGCCGTCAGAGGTTGGTCACCCCAGCCCACCACGTCGTAGAACGTGAGTGGGGATGCTCCGTTGACGAGTGCGTGTATGTGAGCGGGGAACGAGAACGGAGGAGCCTTGATGGGGTTGGCCTGCGTGCTGCGGCCAATGGCGTCGGCGATCGCGTAGCCTAGACCGAAACGCGGCCACGCAGCATGGACCCGATCGGCGTAGCCGGGCGAAAGCAGGCCCTGCTCCATGGCGTTGATGTCCAAGGAGATCCCCTGGACCGAAATAGACTGCAGGGGACCGAATCTGTCAGCCAAACCGACGCTGGTGTGAAGAGCGATGGATTGCCACACCTGGGTCACCCGATCATCGGGG
>JAVHWG010000241.1:0-13262 GCA_032159965.1 Mycobacterium sp. | reverse complement strand
ACGACCCCGCCACCGATCACCACCACGTCGAGCTCCTCGCCGCTCGCCATCGCGGCGATCGCCCGCTCCCGGGCCTCGGGGGACAGCGCGCCCGGTCGCATCAGTCCACCTCCACCCACCCGAGTGTGCGCTCGACGGCCTTCTTCCACATGCGGTAGCCCTCCGCGCGCTGCTCCTCCGACCAGGAGGGCTGCCAGCGCGTGCTCTCGTTCCAGTTCTCCCGCAGCTCGTCAGTGTTCTTCCAGAACCCCACGGCCAGCCCGGCCGCGTACGCCGCGCCGAGTGCGGTCGTCTCCGCGACCACGGGCCGGCTCACCGGCACGCCCAGGATGTCCGCCTGGAGCTGCATGCACAGGCTGTTGGCGGTCACCCCACCGTCCACCTTCAGCACGTCGAGCTCCACACCGGAGTCCTGCTCCATCGCCTCGGAGACGTCGCGGCTCTGGTAGCAGATGGCCTCCAGGGCGGCCCGGGCCAAGTGCGCGTTGGTGTTGTAGCGCGACAGGCCGACGATGGCTCCGCGAGCGTCGGAACGCCAGTACGGTGCGAAGAGCCCCGAGAACGCCGGCACGAAGTACACGCCGCCGTTGTCCTTGACCTGCCGGGCCAGGGATTCGCTCTGTGAAGCGCCGCTGATGATCCCAAGCTGATCCCGCAGCCACTGCACCGCCGAGCCCGTGACGGCGATCGAGCCCTCCAGCGCGTAGACGGGCGCGGAGTCACCCAGCTGGTAGCACACGGTGGTCAGCAGGCCGTTCTCCGAGCGGACGATCGACTCGCCGGTGTTCTGCAGCAGGAAGTTGCCGGTGCCGTACGTGTTCTTGGCGCTGCCCTGGTCCAGGCAGACCTGACCGACCATCGCCGCCTGCTGGTCACCGAGGATGCCGGTGATCGGCACCTCGTTGTTTCCAGACGACTTGTCGCCGGACGGGGACGTCGTCCCATAGGGGTCCGGCGACGACGACGGCCTGATCTCCGGCAGCATGGCGCGCGGAACCCCGAAGAGCTCCAATAGCTCGTCGTCCCAGTCCAGGGTCTCCAAGTTCATCAACATCGTGCGGCTGGCGTTGGTGACGTCAGTGGCATGCACGCCGCCCCGGGTGCCACCGGTCAGGTTCCACAGCACCCAGCTGTCCGTCGTGCCGAAAGCCGCTTCACCGTTCTCGGCGGCCTCGCGGACACCGTCGACGTTCTCGAGGATCCACTTCAGCTTTCCGCCCGAGAAATAGGTCGCAGGAGGCAGTCCGGCCTTGCGCCGGATGACGTCGCCGCCGCCGTCGCGGTCCAGCGCTGATGCGATCTTGTCGGTGCGCGTGTCCTGCCAGACGATGGCATTGTGGTACGGCCGACCAGTTTTGCGGTTCCACACCACGGTGGTTTCGCGCTGGTTGGTGATGCCCAGCGCCGCGAGGTCGGTGTCGGCGAGGTTGGTGTTGTTGAGTGCCGAGGCCAGCACCGAGCCCGTGCGCTCCCAGATCTCGACGGGATTGTGCTCGACCCAGCCCGCCCTGGGCAGGATCTGCTCGTGTTCCAGCTGGTGGCGGCCTACCTCCGCACCGGATTGATCGAAGATCATGCACCGGGTGCTTGTGGTGCCCTGGTCGATGGATGCGACGAAGTCGGCCACTGGGATGCTCCTGTCGGTCGAAACGAACCGGTGCAATCGTCCATGATGGCAAGCATGGGAAGCGCTGAGACCCAGGTGGTCGACATCGATGCGATGCCGCGCGGCGGACCAGACGCATCATGGCTGGACCGTCGCCTACAGACCAGTTGCGCAGAATATTTGGACCGCGACGACGTCGACGAGCGAATCAAGCGCAGCGTGGTGCGCTCACTGGAATGGGCCGGCGAGGTTTTCAAGAACCACGAGCGGTTCGCGCTGATCGCCCTCGACGAGATCGCCGAGGTTCCCGATCCGAGGGTCCTCGAGCTTGGAGCCGGCCACGGCGGACTCTCGTACAAACTTCTCGAACACCACCCGACGGCGCGCGTGACGGTCACAGACGTCGATGCGACGTCGGTGCTCAACATCGCCTCCGGGGAGATCGGTAGCCATCCACGCGCAGTCGTCCAGGTCGCCGACGCCACCGAAATCGACTGTCCCGATCGGTCTTTCGACCTGGCGGTGATGGCGCTGACGTTTCACCACCTGTCGCCTGCGCAGGCGGCCGCGGTGATCGCCGAGGGCACGCGAGTGGCCGAGAAGCTGCTGGTCATCGACCTGCCGAGGCCGTCGCCGCTGCTGCATATCGCGCGCTTGGCGACGATGTTGCCGTTCGCGCTGGTTCCGTTCGTGCACGACGGTGTGATCAGCTCGCTGCGGTCCTACAGTCCGTCGGCGCTGCGGGCACTTGCCGCGTACGCCGGCCCCGGAATCGAAGTCGAGTTGCGCAGCGCGCGCTGCGGTCCGCAGGTGTTCGTCGCCCACCGACGCTAAGCCTTCCCACCGACGCTAAGCCTTCGCGCCGAAACGGCGGGGAGATCGCAGTTTCGGCCCTAGACGCGATCTGACCGCAGTCTCGGTCGGCGGGTGGGCTTGCCGCCGATGGTGACCAATCGCGCGATTTAGTTGCAGTCAGTCGCGGGAGGCTGAACCATCGGCGGTGTGGGCGAGGAAATCAAGGGCAGCACCTTCAGCGGTGCGCAGCGCCGGGACTACCGCCGCAAGGTCCAGCTCTCGCTCGACGTGTTCGAGACGATGCTCGCCCAGTCCAGCTTCGAGTTCGAGCGCCCACTCACCGGTATGGAGATCGAGTGCAACCTCGTCGACGAGCAGTGGCAGCCCGCGATGGCCAACCGCGAGGTGCTGGCCGCGATCGCCGACCCTAAGTTCCAGACTGAACTCGGTGCTTACAACATCGAATTCAACGTTCCGCCGCGCCCGCTGCCCGGGGACTCGGGCCTGGAGCTGGAGGCCGATGTGCGGGCGAGCCTGAACGAAGCGGAGAGCAAGGCGAATCAGAACGGCGCGCACATCGTGATGATCGGCATCCTCCCCACGCTGATGCCCGAACATTTGACCGGCGACTGGATGAGCGACGTCGTCCGCTACCGCGCACTGCAAGACTCGGTCTTCATGGCACGCGGCGAGGACATCGTCATCGACATCTCGGGTCCAGAACGGCTGGGCCTCCAAATCGGTTCCGTCGCACCGGAATCCGCATGCACGAGTATGCAACTGCACCTCCAGGTGTCGCCGGCGAGGTTCGCGGACAACTGGAACGCGGCGCAGGTGCTGGGCGCCGCGCAAGTCGCTTTGGGCGCCAACTCGCCCTACTTCCTCGGCCACCAGCTGTGGGCAGAGACCCGCATCGAGCTGTTCAAACAGGCCATCGACACCCGCCCCGACGAGCTCAAGACGCAAGGGGTGCGTCCACGGGTCTGGTTCGGGGAGCGCTGGATAACGTCGATCTTCGACCTGTTCGAAGAGAACGTCCGCTACTTTCCGTCGCTGCTGCCCGAGCTGTCCGAAGAGGATCCGGTGGCAGAGTTGGCGGCCGGCCGGGCCCCGAAGCTCGCCGAGCTGCGCCTGCACAACGGCACCATCTACCGATGGAATCGCCCGGTGTACGACGTCGTGGACGGGCGTCCCCACCTTCGGGTAGAGAACCGGACGCTGCCCGCCGGGCCGACGGTGCTCGACATGATGGCCAACGCGGCGTTCTACTACGGCGCGCTTCGTGCGCTGTCCGAGGAGGACCGGCCGATCTGGACGCAGATGAGTTTCGCTGCGGCAGCTGACAATTTCTACAACGCCGCCCGCCACGGCATTGCGTCGCGACTTTACTGGCCCGGGATGGGCACCGTCTCCGCCGACGAACTGGTGCTGCGTACGCTGCTGCCGCTCGCGGACGAGGGACTGCGCCGCTGGCAAGTCTCGGCGACCGTGCGCGACCGGTACCTGGGTGTGATCGAGGGCCGGGCGAAGACGGGCCTCAACGGCGCGACATGGCAGGTGCAGACGGTCACCGCACTGCAGGAACGCGCCGGCCTGAGCCGCCCGCGGGCGCTGGCCGAAATGTTGCGTCGCTACGTCGAACACATGCACAGCAATGAGCCGGTGCACACCTGGGAATTGCCGCACGCAGCGCGGTAATTTCTAACCTATGCCGGAAATGCCTGACTGGGACGCGGTCTACAAGGGGCAGAGTGTCTTCGAGGGTCCCCCGCCGTGGAACATCGGTGAACCGCAGCCGGAGCTTGCGGAACTGATCGGGGCGGGAAGAATCCGCGGCGACGTGCTCGACGCGGGATGCGGCCACGCCGAACTTTCGTTGGCGTTGGCCGCACGCGGTCACGCGGTCGTCGGGATCGACAACTCACCGACCGCCATCGCCGCCGCCACGACCGCGGCCGAGGAGCGCGGCCTGGCGAACGCCACCTTCGTCCACGCCGACATCACGTCGTTCACCGGCTACGACGGCCGCTTCGACACCATCGTCGACAGCACCCTGTTCCACTCGCTGCCCGTCGACCGCCGCGACGACTATCTCCGGTCGGTCCACCGCGCCGCGGCCCCGGGGGCGTCGTATTTCGTGCTGGTGTTCGCGACCGGCGCGTTTCCCGAGGGAGCCGACTTCGGGCCGAACATCGTCACCGAAGACGAATTGCGTGACGCCGTGGCCAAGCACTGGGAGATCGACGAGGTGCGACCCGCGTTCATCCACGCCTATCAGCCCGACATGCCGGGAGCGCCGGCGTCGCAGTTCGACGTCGACGACAAGGGCAGAAAGAAGTTACCCGCGTTCCTGCTCACGGCGCACAAGGCGAGCTGAGTCACCTCAGTTCACAGTTGGCGTCCACACTGCTGGCAGAACATGGCGCCGTCGGCCGCCGTGGCCCCGCACCCCCGACATCGCACCTGGATTTGCAGTGGCTGGCCGCATTGCTGGCAGAACTTGCCTCCCGACGTGCCGGCGCCACAGGTATTGCAGCGCAGCCTGGGCCGTTGGCCCATGTCGCGGCCTTGGGTCCAGTTCTGCCGGTAGGCCTGCTCGCGGAACTGGAATCGTTGGGCGTCGGCTTGGGCCCGCGCGATCTCCTCGGCGACCAGGGGGGAACAGTCCATGCACTGTCCGATTTCTTCGTTCCAGCAGAATTTCGCGCACGACCACCGGCCGCACCCGCGGCACTGCCGGAAGTTCGGCCGGACCTGCTGGACAGCTCGCACGAAGGCTTTGTCCTTGGTCGCGCTTTGCTCGGCGCCGTAGGTGTATTGGTTGAAGGACTCGACACCGCTGGAGAACGTCTCGACCGCCCCACCGAACCATCTGCCGGCTGCGCGCAGCGCGCCCCGACCGCGAGACGCGATGTTCTGCTCGAACGGTGACTGGAAGCCGTTGCCGCAACGGTTGCAGCGAAACTCCCACTGGAAGCCATTCTCGTTGCCCATATCGGTGACGTTGCCTGTGAACTCAACGGGAGCTGCCACGCACCTAGAATGCCCCAGCGCATCGCCGTTTGCTACCCAATGGCCGCCGAAGCGGCGCTCAGCGCACGGCCGACCGCCGTCAGGTCCTCTTCGGTGACGTCGACGTGTGGCGACACCCGCAACACCGGCGAGCTCAGCTCGAACGGTGCGCGGTCCGGCCCAGCGACCGTGGTCACGATCGAGTGCCGCGCGATCAGCTCCGCCCGAACCCGCTCGACGTCGGCCCCGTCGGTCGGGGCAAGTGTGGTGATGGCGGTGGGTGAGTCCGTCGGCTCGACGACGCGCCAACCCCTGACGTCGCCCAGCACCGCGCGGGTGAGTCGTCCCGCGCCGGCCAGTCCCGCCCGGATGTTCTCGGGGCCGTATGCCATGTACTCGCCGACCGACACCGAAAGTCCCACGCGCGCCGCGATATTGGCTTCCCCTAACTGAAGCTTCTGCAACGGCGGCATGTCGAGGTGCCAGTCCGGCGGTGGCAACCGCGGACGCAGTGTGGCCGCGCGCTCGGGGTGTACCGCCAGCACGCCGACCCCGCGTGGTCCTGCGAGCCACTTCCGTGACGTCGCGTAGATGGCATCGGCGTGGACATCGCAGTCGACGTGTCCGAGGCCCTGCGCGGCGTCGACGATGAGCGGCACTCCCAGCGCGGCGCACTCCGAAGCGATCTCGTGCACCGGCTGTGCGACGCCGCGGTGACTGGGTACGACGGTCAGGTGCACGAGGGTGGGTGCGTCCGCGGACAGCTGTGCAGCCAGTCGGTCGACCGTCACGCGACCAAGAGAGTCCACAGGCAAGAACACGATCCCGAACCCGTTGGCCGCCATCACGGCAAGGTTGGGTGCGAATTCACCTGGTATGCAGGCAATTAGCCGGTGCTCGCCGGGCCATGCGGCGAGCAGCAGGTCGAGTGCGTGTTCTGCACCGGTGGTGAAGACGACGTCGTCTGCGGTCATTCCCGTCAGAGCACCGACGGCCGTCCGTCCGCCGGTCAGCTGGTCCTCGGCCTCCTGGGCGGCGACGTACCCGCCGACTTCGGCCTCGCGGCGAGCGTGAGCGGCTGCCGCCTCGACCGCGGCGAAGCTCTGCCGCGAGCAGGCCGCGCTGTCGAGGTGCACACCCTGCGCCGCCGGGCGCGCTTCACGCCACCTCCCGGGCAGACTGGAATCGCCTGTCATTTCACCGACGCCGTCATTTGACAGATAGTGACAAACCGAAGTCGTCGTTCGGGTCTGTCCACCAATGGTTCAGCGTCAGACCGGCCGCGGCCAACTCCTCGGCCACCCCGTCGCGGCGGAACTTGGACGACACCTCGGTCAGCATCTCCTCGCCGGCGGCGAAGTCGACCGTCAGGTCGAGGTCGCCGACGTGCACGCGTTGGGGATGCGAGGACCGCAGCCACATCTCGATCCGCTGCTCCTCGGGATTCCATCGGGCCACGTGCTCGAAAGCGTCGAGGGCGAAATCGGCAGCGAGTTCACGGTTCACCACGGCAAGGACGTTGCGGTTGAAGGCGGCGGTGACGCCGGCGCCGTCGTCGTAGGCACGGACCAGGCGGCCGACGTCCTTCACCAGGTCGGTGCCCAGCAGCAAGCTATCGCCGGGTGCCATCACTGCCGCCAACGAGGCGAGAAACTGCGTCCGCGGCGCCGGGGTCAGGTTGCCGATGGTGGATCCGAGAAAGGCAACCAACCGCGTTCCGCCGCTGGGGATTTCGGCCAGATGCTCCTCGAAGTCGCCGCAGACGGCATCGACGTCGACGCCGGGGTATTCCGACACGATCGCCGCTCCAGCGGTCTGCAGCACGCTGCCGTCGACGTCGAACGGGATGAACCGCCGTAATGTGCCGGCGCTGCGCAGGGCGTCCAGCAGCATGCGTGTCTTCTCGGATGTTCCGCTGCCCAGTTCGACGAGCGTGTCAGCCCCGGTGGCGACCGCGATGTCCGCCGCACGTGCGCGAAGGATCGCGGCCTCGGTACGGGTGGGGTAGTACTCCGGCAGGCGGGTGATCTGATCGAACAGGTCGCTGCCGACTTCGTCATAAAACCATTTGGGCGGAAGCGTTTTCGGGGTCTGCCGCAACCCCTGGGCCACGTCGTCGCGCAACGCGCGATGCGCAGAGCCGGCTTCGAGGTGGTTGGCCAGCATGACGCTCATGGGGTTCCTCTCAGAGGGGTCAGGTTGACGGTGCCGTCGACGACCTCGACGAGGTGGCGGTCGGGGACGTCCCGCCAGTTGGCGTCGTCGTCGTAAGGCTCGCTGGCCAGAACCACGCCGCTCTCGCATTGCAACACCGACAGTGTGTCGCCCCAGGTGGTGGCCAGCAGCCGCGTTCCGTCGGCAGCCAAGATGTTCAGCCGTGCGTTCGGGTCAGCTGCCGCCACTTCAATCACCGTGTCCGCCAACTTATCCAGACCGCGTTGGAAGACCAGCGCGGCCAGCAGCGCGCTGTCCACCGTCGACTCGGCGAGCGAAGACAGCGGCAGCACGGATCGGTCGACCAGCCCGTTATGCGACAGCAGCCAGCGACCGTCGGTGAACGGCGCCGACGCAGATGCCTCGACCGGCATTCCGGCGCTGGCCGAGCGGACGGCGCCTACGACGCAGTTGCTCCGGAGCACCGGGGCCAGGGAGCCGAAGGACACCTCGCTCCACAACGGCGTCGCACTGCGCCAGCGGCGGACGGCGGAATTGCCCCCCTGCTCCGCCGGAACGTCGAAGAAACCTGCGCCCCAACCGTCGGCGTTGACCAGGCCGTGCTTCTGGCGGCGCGGCGAATACGACTGTGTGACAAGACTGTACGGCGGGTCCACCATCAACGACGCAAGTGAGCGTGGCTCGCCGAGCCAGCCGAGATGGCGGCACATCAGTCTGTCCCGACGTCCCAAGCCAGCCGCACGCCCGAAAAGATCTGCCTGCGGATCGGGTGGTCCCAGTTGCGGAAGCTAGGCCGAACGGTCCCAGGAGCTACGGCCCAGGACCCGCCGCGCAGCACGCGGTAGTCGCCGTCGAAGAAAGGTTGCGAATAGCGCTCGTAGATCATCGGCGTGAAGCCGGGCCAGGGCCGCAGCGGCGACGACGTCCACTCCCACACGTCGCCCAGCATCTGCTCGACTCCGTACGCCGATGCCCCTGCCGGGTATGCCCCTACCGAGGCCGGCCGAAGCGCATCCCCACCGAGGTTGGCAAGCGCAGGGCTGGGTTCGGTGTCGCCCCACGGGAACCGTCGCCGCTTCTGCGCGCCCGGACCCCACGCACAAGCCTTCTCCCATTCCACCTCGGTGGGCAGGCGGGCTCCCGCCCATGCCGCGTATGCCTCCGCCTCGAAATACGACACGTGCTGGACCGGCTCGTCAGGCGGGATGTCCTCGATGTGGCCGAACCGGACGCGGGTGCCGTCCGGGTGGCTCGCGCCCGTCCAAAACTGCGGCGCGACAAGGCCCGCAGACTGCCGGTGCTCCCACCCGCGCGCCGACCACCACCTCTCGTCGTGGTAGCCGCCGTCGCTGACGAACGCCTGCCACTCGGCATTGGTCACCGGCACCCTGCCGATGCGGAAGGCGGGCACATCGACCTCATGCGGGGGTCGCTCGTTGTCGAGCGAGTAGGGCTCCGAAGGGGCGTCGACCCCGAGGACGAATGGGCCGCCAGGGACGACGACGGACGTGCCGGCCAGCCTGGGACGCCCTGCCGGAAGTGCCGCGCCGGCCCGCAGGAGAGGTTCGCCGACCCGAAGATTGAGCGCCTGGAGCATGGTTTCGTCGTGCTGGTGTTCATGGCTGACGACCAGCGCGAACGGGAAGGTCTGTTCTTCGGGCACGGCGTCGAGCACGTCCAGCGCCTTGTCCCGCACGGTGCGGCAGAACGCCCGCGCCTCGGCGGGTGACAGCAACGGCAGTTCGACGCGGCTCGCGCGGCTGTGGATGAATGCGTCGTAGAGGGACTCCACGCCGGAACCCAACATGCTGGGCCGATCGGGATTACCGGCCCGCAGCAGCCAAAACTCCTCCTGCTGACCGATGTGCGCGAGGTCCCACACCAAAGGACTCATCAGCGGGTGGTACTGCCGCCGCAGCTCAGCGTCGTCGAACTCGACCAGCCGCAGCGTGCGCTCCCGCGCCGCCTCCAGGTCCCTCGCCAGGGACGCCCGCGTTTGCCGACTCATCCCTCGCCTCTGGCCAAGTGGGTGACAGCCTCGGCCACGCCACGACGAATTACCTGCTCTGCGAACTCGTCGCCGGGACATCCCGCCTTCTCCACGATGCGGAGCAGCCTCTGCATCGAATCCTCAAGCGGGGCAGGGACCCGCTCGGCTGCCCGGCGCACGCACTGGACGGCGCTTGTGTGCAGCCGCTGGTCGGCGAGGCCGACGCGAGCGGCGACGTCCCACGCGGTAGCCACAGGTTCGGTGACCTCGGCTGCGAAGTCGGCGTCGTCGTCGAGAAGCGTGACGAGCGTGTGCACCACTGCGGGCCACAGCGCATCGGGCACGCTGTCGAGGTAGCGGATCTCCAGCCACCGCCGCGGGCGGACCGGCGGGAACAGCGTGGTCAGGTGGTAGTCGAGGTCCGCGATGGTGGGCCGACGCCCAGCGAGTTCTGCCTGACCGTCGACCCAGTCGCCGAATGCGACGTACCCCGTGACGGGCACGGCGGCGCCGTCGTCCGCGTGAAAGAGCATCACCGGCGCGCGCAGTGCGTACCGGGCCCAATCGCTGCCCGGATCGTCTCCGTCAGCGCCGAGGATGGGCCCGCACCGCGCGGTGTCCAGCTGGCTCCACACGCGCTGGCGGCTGCTGCGCCACCCCGAGAACGATCCGGCCAGAAGCGGCGAGTTGGCCGAAATCGCAATCATGGTCGGCCCGAGCGCATGCGCCAGCCGGACCCGGTCGGCCCAACCGGCGGCGGGACCTGCATCGATGTTGACCTGAATGGATGCCGTCGACGTCATCATCGCGGCACCCGCTTCCCCGGTGCCTGCCGCGGCGAAGTGCCGTTCCATCGCCTGGTAGCGGTCGCCGGGGTTCACCCGTCGAGGGGGCCGAAGCGGGTCGGCGCCGAGAAGGACGAGGCCGAAACCGGCCTTCGCGAACACAGTCCGCAGGACGGCGCGATCGGCCTGCAGCGCCTCGACGGCTGAAACGACCCCCCGACAGGGCGGGCCGGACAATTCCACAGCGCCGCCCGGCTCGACGGTGACCAAGCTCCTGCCCGGCAGGTTCGGGACGCGCGCGATGACATCGCGGATCTCCTGCCATTCGGGCCGGCGGAGGGGGTCGGTCACGTCGAAGCAGTGCGCCTCCAACTCCAGACCGACCAACTCGACCGGGCCGTCGACCAGACAGTTCGCGCTGATGTGCGCTGCCGCCGCGGACAGCGACGACAAGGCCATCTCGCCCGCATACCCCACCTGAGGCTGGTCCACCCTTGAACTAACCGCCATCGCTGCCTCGGCCATCCCTCCATCTTGCAGAGACGGCCGACAAACGCCCGCGATTTTCGGTCGACACCTTCATGACGTGTGGGTCAGGGGCACAGGCGTTACTGCCCGAGTGAGTTCTGCATGGCGCCAGCCAGTGCGTTCACGGCAGGCCCGCCGTTTCCGGATTGGCAGACTTTCGCCTGGAGCACCACGTTCTCGCGCCGACGAGTCTGGGAGAAGCAGCGGCGATCGGTACCACCCTCCTGCTTCACCCATTCCGCGTCTGTCGCTGTGATCAAGCCCTTCGAGAACGACCAGATCTGCGTGGTGCCATCTTCGAAGTGCATTGCCGTGGTCTGCCCCGCACAGCCCACCGTCCGGTCGACGAGCCGGTGGAACGCCCGGTCGGCGGCATCGGTGGTGGCAAAGACGCCGACCGCCTGTTTGACGAAGTGCTTTTCGTCTGTCGCCGACTCCTTGGTCTCGGCGCCGTTGAAGGACGCGAGGTCGGGATCGGCGTAAACGTCGGGCAGTCCGATGTCGGCCCAGTTGTTGCAGTCCGGCAGGTCGACCCAGAAGCCCTGGCCCGGGTCGGTGAAGAAGTTCTCCCAGCGCAGCGTCGCACCGACGATGTTGCCTACCGAGCCCTTGCCGAGCACCGCGTAGTTGACGACGCCGGGATCCGACGGCGCGGCGTACGCAGGCGCCGCCACACCTAGGCAAACGGAGACGACGATCGCTGCGAGCGCAGCGATCCGCACGGGCTAGACCTTCGCCGAGAGCTCGACGTCGATGTTTCCCCGGGTGGCCTTCGAATACGGGCACACCTGGTGTGCCTTCTCCATCAGCTCGTCAGCCGCGCTCTGCTCCAGACCGGGCAGGTACCCGATGAGGTGGGCGTTGATGCCGAAGCCACCGTCGGAGTCCTTGCCGAAACCGACCTGGGCGGTGATGCCCGTCGCGTCGTCGAGGTCGACCTTGTCGTTGCGGGCCACCAGGCGCAGCGCGCCGAGGAAGCACGACGCGTATCCCGCGGAGAACAGCAGCTCAGGGTTGATGCCGTCGCCGCTCCCGCCGAGTTCCTTGGGCGGACGGTTGTCGAGGTCGATCTTGCCGTCCGAGGACTTGACGTGGCCGTCGCGGCCGCCTCCGGTCGCGGTTGACTCTGCGGTGTACTTCACGTCGATGCTCATGGGCTTGATCATGCCAACCCCGTCACGCGTGACGCAATCAGCTACGAGCCGCCGCGGACTCCTTCTTCGACGGCCTTGCCCAGTTCGGGGTCGACGTTCTTCCAGTACTCGAAGACCCGCGACAGCACCGGCTCCCGAACGCCGTCGGATACGTGCCCAACGATGTTGTGCGCCAACCTTTCTCGTGCGGCGTCGTCGAGTACCTCGCGGACCAGCGTGCCTGCCTGACCCCAGTCGCTGTCGTCCTGGCGCAGCGTGTACGCGGTGCGGACCATGTCGCCGTCGGAGGCCCAGTGCACCTCGGCGGCGCGCTTCGGGTCGGCCTCAGGCCCGCCCATCGAGTTCGGTGCGTACACCGGATCGCTGGCATTGCGGATCCGCATCGCGCCGTCCTTGCTGTAGGCGCGCACCTCGACCTGGGGTTCGTTCACCGGGATCTGCTTGTAATTCACCCCAAGCCGCGCGCGGTGCGCGTCGGCGTAGGAGAAGCCCCGCGCCAGCAGCATCTTGTCCGGGCTCAGACCGGTGCCGGGCACGATGTTGTTCGGCTCGAACGCCGCCTGCTCGATCTGCGCGTGGTAGTCGGTGACATTGCGGTCCAGCGTCAGCCGGCCGACGTCGTGCAAGGGGTAATCGCCGTGTGGCCACACCTTGGTCAGGTCGAACGGGCCGAACCGGTAGGACTTGGCATCCTCGAACGGCATGATCTGCACCTTCAGCGTCCAACTCGGCAGGTTGCCTGCCTCGATCGAGTCATAAAGGTCGCGCTGGTGGTAGTCGCCGTCCTCGCCGGCCAGCCGGTCGCCTTCTTCTTGTGTCAGGAACTCAATGCCCTGGTCGGTCTTGAAGTGATACTTCACCCAGAACAGTTCGCCTGCGGCGTTCATCCAGCTGTACGTGTGGCTCGAGTAGCCGTTCATGTGCCGCCAGCTCTTGGGAATGCCGCGATCGCCCATCAGCCACGTGACCTGATGCGCCGACTCGGGTGACAGCGTCCAGAAATCCCACTGCATGTGGTGATCGCGCAGGTTGGTGGCCTGCATCCGCTTCTGCGAACGGATGAAATTCTGGAACTTCATCGGGTCGCGCAGGAAGAACACCGGGGTGTTGTTGCCGACCATGTCGAAGTTGCCCTCGCTGGTGTAGAACTTCAGCGCGAAGCCGCGCGGGTCCCGCCAGGTGTCGGGGCTGCCACGCTCGCCCGCGACGGTGGAGAA
>JAVHWG010000215.1:0-3302 GCA_032159965.1 Mycobacterium sp. | reverse complement strand
AGGGCGATCGGAAAGTCGTTGGCGCTCAACGGTTACGTCGAAGTGCTCCCTACACCCTTCTTGCCTGCGGGAATCTTCGACAAGTGGGGACTACCCGCGGACGACGCACGACGCTCCACGATCTCGGTGCTGAATCCATTGGAATCCGAGCGACCCGAACTGGCCACCACCTTGTTGCCGGGGCTATTGGAAGCTCTGAGCCGGAACGTGTCTCGCGGTGCCGTCGACGTAGCGTTGTTCGGCATCGAGCAGGTGGTCCAAGCCACCCCGGAAACCAAGTCCATCGATCCGATCCCGGTCGATCGGCCGCCGAGCGCGGCCGAAATCGCCACCATCGACGCTGCACTGCCTCGTCAGCCGCTGCACGTCGCCGTCGTGCTGACCGGACTGCGGGAGCCCGCGGGCCCGTGGGGTCCTGGCCGCCGCGTGGACGCCGTCGACGCCTTCGAGGCGGCGCGAATCATCGGACGTGCGTGCGACGTGGAACTGACACTGCGCAACCAGCACGAGCGCTCTCCGTATCTCCCGTGGCATCCGGGCCGGTGCGCAACAGTCTTGGTCGGCGACACCGAGATCGGTCACGCCGGCGAATTGCATCCCGCCGTGATCGAACGGATGGGGCTGCCCAAGGGCACCTGCGCGGTGGAACTCGACCTCGATGCGATACCGCTCGTCGAGCCGCTGCCGGTCCCTTCGGTGTCGCCGTTCCCGGCAGTGTTTCAGGACATCAGCCTGATCGTCGACGCCGAGGCGGATGCATCTGCGGTCGTGCAAGCCGTCCGCGACGGCGCGGGCGAACTGCTGGAGGACGTTCGACTCTTCGACGTCTACACCGGTCCGCAGATCGGGGAGGGCCGCAAGTCTCTGACCTTGGCGCTCCGGTTCCGCGCGTTAGACAGGACGCTGACCGAGGACGAGGCGAGTGCGGCGCGCGATGCCGCCGTGGCCCAGGCCGTCGAGCGGGTTGGCGCCGTGCAGCGCGGCTAACGGAGGACCGCTACGTCGCACTCTCCCGAGTCACCAGAAGACGCGCCGGACTGCGACCCAGCACCCGGCGCCACGGAATATCGGCCGGGTTCTCGGTTAGCCGTAGGGGAGGATGCGCTGCGACGACGGCGCGCAATGACTCCTCTACCGCGATCTTGGCCAGGGCGGTGCCCAGGCAATAGTGCGTCCCGGCCCCAAAGTTCAGCAGCTTGGCCGTGTCGGGTCTGGTGAAGCGCACGGCGTCAAAGCGGTCGGGCTCATCCCAAGCAGACGTGTCGCGACAGGCCGACGCGATACACAGGAACACCATTGAGCCAGTCGCGATCGCATGGTCGTGCAAGTCAATCCGAGAGGTGGCGATGCGCGGGATCAGCGCGATGCTCGGCTCGAGGCGCATGGTCTCGGCCGCCGCACTCGCCAGCCGAACGTCGTCCTCGGGTATACCGTTCAGCTCTTCGCGATGCTCCAGAGCCACCAGGACGCTGCACGGAATCTGGCTGCCTGCCGTGTCGTGTCCGGCCACCAACAGATTGGCGATCATGGTGACGGTCTCGGCATGACTCAATCGCTTCCCGTCCTCCTCAGCGGCGAGCAGCGCGGTGACGAGGTCGCTACCGGAGTCTTTGGCACGCTGCGCAGTCAACTTGTCGACGTAGCCTTGCAATTCGGTGATCGCTCGAGTCGCACCCACGATTTGGTCGGGCGCCATGACGAAGAAGACGGGGCTCAAATCCTCGGCCCATTGCTTGAACACGTCGACATCTGAGTCAGGCACCCCGAGCAGGCGGCAGATCAGCCGCGTTGCCAGCGCCGAGCACGCCGGTACGAGATCTCCGCCATCCTGGACCGAGGAAACCGCAGTGGCCGCCATGACTGCAGCGTCTGCGCGCAGCCCCTCGACGGATCTGGGCGTGAATGCGCGCGAGACGAGGGACCGAATGCGACGGTGATAGTCACCTTCGGTGGTGAACATCAACTGGCCGTACCAATCTCGAAGCGGTCCTTCGGCGATGCCCATCATGTCGAATAGTGCCAACCCGATGCCCGATAGTCGGTGATCGTGGGCCAGCATTTCCACGTCGGCTTGACGGAGTACGACGGTGGCTCCGGTCATCTCATCGATGGCCAGCGGTCCGTGCCTGGCTGCGTCGCGCAGCACACCATGCAAGTCACTGGTGAACGAGCCGCTCAAATCGACCGTTGTACTCATCATGACTACCCCCGTGCCACATTGTGCGGCGCGACGGCTCCACATCGGGACGACTTCGCCAAAAAGTTCTACGGAATTGATTTGCATCGTCATGCATAACCATGCAAGATCATGCGGTGACTTCTGTGGCAGTGGCAGGCGCGAGCGGCTATGCGGGCGGGGAGATCCTCCGGCTGCTTCTCGGGCATCCCGCATATGCCGAGGGACGCCTGACGATCGGTGCGTTGACCGCCGCGGCAAGCGCGGGCACGACGATCGGCGAACATCATCCGCACCTTCTTCCCTTGGCCCAACGCGTGTTGGAGGACACCACCGCCGAGGTGCTCGCGGGACACGACGTCGTGTTCCTCGGCCTTCCGCACGGGCATTCCGCGGCACTGGCCGAGCAGCTCGGACCCGAGGTGTTGATCGTGGACTGCGGCGCGGACTTCCGGCTTACCGATGCGTCGGCCTGGGAGCGGTTCTACGGATCGCCCCATGCCGGCAGCTGGCCGTACGGGCTGCCCGAGCTGTCCGGCGGCCGTGAGGCGCTCAAGGCGACGAAACGCGTTGCGGTGCCCGGCTGCTATCCGACGGCGGCTCTGCTCGCACTGCTGCCCGCCGTCGCCGCCGACCTGGTCGAGCCCGCCGTGACGATCGTGGCCGTCAGCGGGACCTCGGGTGCAGGCCGCGCCGCCAAGGTCGACCTCCTGGGATCCGAGGTGATCGGCTCGGCCAGGGCCTACAACATCGCGGGCGCCCACCGGCACACACCCGAGATCGCGCAGGGCCTGCGCACGGTCACCGACCGCGAGGTCACCGTGTCGTTCACGCCGGTGCTCATCCCTACGTCGCGCGGCATCCTCGCCACCTGCACGGCGCGCACCGCTGCCTCGGTCTCCGAGATTCGAGCTGCCTACGAAAAGGCCTATGGCGACGAGCCTTTCGTCTATCTCCTGCCCGAGGGACAACTGCCCAAGACGGGTTCGGTCGTCGGCAGCAACGCGGCGCAGGTCGCCGTCGCGGTGGACGCCGACGCCGGCGTCATGGTGGCCATCTGCGCGATCGACAATCTCGTCAAGGGCACGGGCGGCGCAGCGGTGCAGTCGATGAACCTCGCCCTTGG
>JAVHWG010000159.1:0-7665 GCA_032159965.1 Mycobacterium sp. | reverse complement strand
GAAGGTCAGCATCGCGCTGGAGGACGTGGCGCTGGCCACCGGCGGCAATCTCGGTTTCCTCACCGAGCCGCAGGTGCTGGGCACCCACCGACCGCGCCTCGGCAACGCGATTTACGGACAGTACGGCCAGGACTTCACCAGTGCGGACGGCACGCAGTTCATGGTTGTCGCGTTGACGGGCAGGCACTTTCGCGACCTGATGGATGCTACAGGGACAGCCGAGGCGGTGTCTGCAGTTGGTGATGCGCTAGGTGTCGACTTCGGCGACGAGGGCGAGCGGTACCGGCACCGCGACGTCCTGTCCGGCCTGTTCGCGGCGTGGTTCACTCAACACTCCGCCGCCGAGATCGTCGATGTGCTGTCCGCCAAGACCGTGTTGTTCGAGCGGTACCGGACGTTCGCCGAGGTCGCCGCCGATGACCGGGTGGTGCGAAACCCGTTGTTCAGCAAGATCAGCCAGCCGGGCGTCGGCGACTACTTCGCGCCGGGACTGCCTGCCTCGTTCGACGGCAGTCATCCGGGCAGCGGCCCCGCGCCGAACCTCGGTCAGGACACCGCAGCACTTCTCGCCGACCGACTCGGCTTGAGTTCCGACGACATCTCGCGCCTCAACGTCGCGGGAACAATCTGAGTTCAGGAGACTCATGACCAAACTCGCTCAGACACTGGGCCTCACAGACTTTCAGACCGAGATCATCGCGACTGTTCGGCAGTTCGTCGAGAAAGAGGTCATTCCCAACGCGCCCGAATTCGAGCGCACCGACACCTATCCGCAGGCAATCGTCGATCAGATGAAAGAGATGGGCCTCTTTGGGCTGATGATCCCCGAAGAGTACGGCGGGCTCGGCGAATCGCTGTTGACCTATGCGCTGTGCGTCGAAGAGCTGGCCCGCGGATGGATGAGCGTCTCGGGGGTCATCAACACCCATTTCATCGTCGCGTACATGCTGCGCCAGCACGGAACCGACGCACAGAAGCAGCACTACCTGCCGCGGATGGCCACCGGTGAAACGCGCGGCGCGTTCTCGATGTCCGAGCCGGAGCTCGGGTCAGACGTCGCCGCGATCCGCACCCGTGCGACGCGGAACCCCGACGGCGCCTACACAATCAACGGTCAGAAGATGTGGCTGACCAACGGTGGCAGCTCGACGCTGATCGCCGTGCTGGTGCGCACCGACGAGGGTGCGGAGAAAGCGCACCGCAACCTGACGGCGTTCCTCGTCGAGAAGCCAACAGGATTCGGCGAGGTGAAGCCCGGCCTGACCATTCCCGGCAAGATCGACAAGCTCGGCTACAAGGGCATCGACACCACTGAGCTCATCTTCGACGGGTATGCCGCCAGCGCCGACGACATCATCGGCGGCACGCCCGGCCAGGGGTTCTTCCAGATGATGGACGGTATCGAGGTCGGCCGGGTCAACGTCTCGGCCCGGGCATGTGGCGTGGGGATTCGTGCTTTCGAACTTGCGGTGCGATACGCGCAGCAGCGGTCGACGTTCGGCAAGCCCATCGCCGAGCATCAGGCGATAGCGTTCCAGCTCGCCGAGATGGCCACGAAGATCGAGGCCGCCCACCTGATGATGGTGAATGCCGCGCGGTTGAAGGACTCGGGCGAACGCAACGACGTCGCCGCCGGCATGGCCAAATACCTGGCCAGCGAATTCTGTTCTGAGGTAACGCAACAGAGCTTCCGCATCCATGGCGGCTACGGCTACTCCAAGGAATACGAGATCGAACGGCTGATGCGGGATGCCCCCTTCCTGCTCATCGGTGAAGGAACCAGCGAAATTCAGAAGCAGATCATCAGTAAGCGGCTGCTGGCCGAGTATCACCAATGAGCGGTTGCGACTTCGAAGCCGGCGCCGAGACTGCGGTGGGATCGCGAAATTCACCCTGAACGCGATCTGTGAGCAGTTTCGGCGGAGGTGGGGGCTTCGACGCGTTACTGTAAGCGCGACAGTAAACACGAAGGGGTGTTCATGTCCGCACGGGTGATGGACGAGGCCGCGAACGTTTTTGCAGATCCGAAGGCCTACGCCGATGAACCACGGCTACATGCGGCGTTGACCCACCTGCGCGCCAACGCTCCGGTGTCGTGGGTCGACGTGCCGAGATATCGCCCGTTCTGGGCGATCACCAAGTACGCGGACATCATGGAGATCGAACGCGCGGATACCCTCTTTACGAACTGGCCGCGGCCGGTGCTCGCCACCGCCGAGGGCGATGAGCTTCAAGCCGCGATGCAGGTGCGCACCCTGATCCACATGGACGATCCTGCCCACCGGGACGTGCGCGCCATCGGTGCGGACTGGTTTCGGCCGAAGGCGATGCGCGCACTCAAGACGCGCACCGACGAACTCGCGAAGATCTACGTGGACAAGATGGCGGGCCTCGGTTCTGAATGCGACTTCGTCCAAGAGGTCGCCGTCAACTACCCGCTCTACGTCATCATGTCGTTGCTCGGTCTGCCGGAGGCCGACTTCCCGTTCATGCTGAAGCTCACCCAGGAGCTGTTCGGCAGTGAAGACGACGAGTTCAAACGCGGCGGGGCTGTCGAGGACCAGATGCCCGCGCTTCTCGAGATGTTCGAGTACTTCCAGCGGGTGACCTCGTCACGCCGCGAGTATCCGACGGAAGACCTGTCGTCGGCGATCGCCAACGCCCGCATCGACGGCGAACTCCTCTCCGACATCGAGACGCTGTCGTATTACCTCATCATCGCGACCGCCGGCCACGACACCACCAGTGCGACGATCTCCGGCGGATTGTCGGGCCTCATCGATAACCCCGAACAGCGAAAGCGGTTGTCCGAGGATCTCTCGTTGATGCCACGGGCGACCGAGGAGATGATCCGCTGGGTCACCCCGGTGAAATCATTCATGCGAACCGCCGCGGAGGACACCACTATTCGCGGCGTGCCGATCGCCGCAGGGGAATCGCTACTGCTGTCGTATGCGTCGGGCAACCGCGATGAAGACGTATTCGACGACCCGTTCCGCTTCGACGTCGGGCGTGAACCGAACAGGCACGTCGCCTTCGGTTACGGCGTGCACTTCTGCCTTGGTGCGGCACTTGCCCGGATGGAAGTCAACAGCTTCTTCACGGAGTTGCTGCCGCGTCTGAAGTCGGTGGATCTCGCCGGTGTGCCGCAACACACCGCGACGACGTTCGTCGGCGGACTCAAGCACCTGCCGATCCGGTATGCCCTGACCTGACTCTGCGAACTCACAGCTTCATCTGCAAAGGTCGATGCATGCGCTCGCGTCGTATTGGTGTCGACGAGGCGTGGGGCCGTGCCGGACAGGAGCTGCATGCGCGGTTGATCGAGGAGTCGTCAGCGCAGGCGCGTTTCGACCTCATCAAGGCGTTCCTGGTGTCGCGAGCGCAGCGATCGCCTGCGCGTCAGCCGATTGTGCTGCCCAGCCACGTCCCGGTAGCGGGGCAAAAATATCCAATACAGTCCGGGTCGGCCTGTGCATGATGGTCGTATGGACACAAGAGTAGGAGTGGCGGCGACGGGGTTACTGGTGGCGGCCATGCGCGCCGAGGAATCAGCCAGTGACGCGCCGCTTTTCACCGACCCGTTCGCCGAACGACTGGCAGGCGACGAGGGCCGCGGCCTGCTGGCCGACGCGAAGGCGGCCACCGGAAACGCTTCCGGCCAGATCGTTATCCGCACCCGGTACTGGGACGAAGCACTGCTGCGGGCCAACGCCGACGGGGTAACGCAGGTGGTGATTCTGGCCGCGGGCATGGATGCACGCGCGTATCGCCTTCCTTGGCAGGCGAACACCACGGTCTACGAGATCGACCAGGCCGCCGTGATGAGTCTGAAGGGGGACCGGCTCGCGGGGGAGACGCCTCGGTGCCGCCGAGTTGCGCTCGGGGTCGACCTGGCCGACGACTGGCCGAAAACGCTTCTGTCACGAGGGTTCGACTCCTCGGCGAAGTCGGTGTGGTTGGTCGAGGGTCTGCTGCAGTACCTCGACGCCGAGGCTGTCGACGCCCTGTTCGACCGCGTCGACACGCTGTCGGCCCCGGACTCCGTGCTGTTGTACGAGACGGTCGGCAGGACATTGCTGGAGGCACCGTTTCTCCAGCCGACCCTCGACTTCATGAAAAACCTTGATGCGCCGTGGATTTACGGCACAGACGAGCCTGCGAATCTCGTGCAGAGCCGCGGTTGGTCCGCGGCGGTCACCGATATCGCCGAGCCTGGGAATGCATGGCACCGATGGGATCAGCCGCCGGTCCCCCTGGACGTGCAGGGTGTACCAAGGGGCTACTTCATCCGGGCGAAGAAGGCTTGACCTGACTCCGCTCGCTGGTGGGGGTGAGCAGCTCGCGCACGCGACGCACTTCGACCTTGCCCGTCGAACCGCGCGGGATCGCGTCGACCGAGTCCACCAGCAGCCACACCGTCGGGACCTTGAAGGAACTCAGCATCTTTCGTGCTCCCTGGCGCAGCGTCTCAGACGTGGTGGCGGTGGTGTCACAGACGACCAGTGCGCCGACCTGCGCGCCGTCCGCACCGGAAACATTGGTGACGACGGCACTTTCGACGCCTTCGATGGTTCGCAGCACCTGTTCGACCTCACCGGGATAGACGGTCGCGCCGCTGACCTTGAACATGTCGTCGGACCGCCCGTGGTAGAACATGAAGCCGTCGTCGTCGAGGTGGCCCATGTCGCCGGTGGGATAGAACCCGTCCGCGGTGAACAGGTCCTCGCGGCTGCGGCGGCACACACCCCGCAGGGTGTGCGGTCCGCGGATCTGGATCATGCCGGCAGTGCCCGCGGGTACGGGCGCGCCGGTGTCGGGGTCGACGATGCGAACTTCCATGCCGTCGAACGGCCTACCGCAGCTGCCCCACGCTGATCGGGGCATATCGGTGTCGGCGCGATAACCGCAGTACGGACCGAAGGCCTCGGTCATGCCGAACAACTTCGCCCGCGCACCCGGTTCGGAGCGCTGCCGGGGCGGCAGCAATGCCTCCAGGCTTCCCGGCTGCAGTGCCGACAGATCCACACCTAGCGAATCGGATTGTTGTGCAAGCACGTCCGCCTGCTCCGGCCAGCCGCGAAACAACGTGACCCGCTCGCGTTTCAGCAGCCGCAGCGTGGTGTGCGCCTGCGGCGACTCCTCGGTAACCAGCGTGGCTCCGGCCAGCAATGCGGAAATCAGCCCGCCCGCGAAGCCGCCCACCCAGAAGAACGGCATCGGAATGTACAGCCGAGTGGTCGAGTCAATACACCGCGCGTGCAGCCCGGACTGCGCCGCGCCCAGGGCGCTGCCGTGCGAATGGATCACACCCTTGGGTGGTCCGCTGCTGCCGGACGTGAACATGATCGCGAGCGCTTCACTCGCGGAAACCGTTGCAGCCATGGCGTCGACAATCCGGCGGGCTCCGTCACTTGCGCTGCGCCGCTCCAGCTGATCCGGCATCCACACATGTCGCAGCGCGGGCAGCCCCGGGCTTCGGACGGGTTCGCCCAACTCGGGAACGGTCAGCTCCGAGCGGAGGTCGTCCAGATAGCGATGGTCGCGGAACTCGTCCACCGAGACCAGGCACTGCACCGATGCGGCATTCAGCTGCTCCACCAGTTCCCTGCCCCGCATCAGCGTGCTCAGCGGGACCAGCACGGCGCCAATACGAGTCAGGGCAACCGCGAACCGCACCCACCGCACACCGTTCGCCATCACCAGCCCCACCCGGGTGCCCTTGCCGATGCCGGCTTCGACCAACACCGCGGCGAGTTCGCGTGTGGAGGCATCGAGCTCGCCATAGGTGATCCGAGTCGCGGCGTCGACCACTGCATCGTGTGAACCACGCTGTGCCGCCGTGGCTCTCACCAGTTGGTCAATGGTCTGCGGCTGATCAGGCATCGAACATCTTCCGCAGCTCCGGAAGGTCGACCTTTCCGCTGGACATCAACGGCACCTCGGATTCGGTCAGCGCGATGAATCGCCGCGGAATCTTGTACGCCGACAGCTCCGCCCTCAGCCGATCGCGGGTCGTTGTCTCGTCGAAGTCCTCGGTGCCACCCACGACCACCACCGCGGCGGCGACGATCTGCCCGCGCTCGGGGTCGGGAAGGCCGATCACGTGCGCGACGGCACCGCCGGTGACCTTCGCGATGGCTTTTTCGACCTCTCCTGGAGACACGTTCGCACCCGCGGTCTTGATCATCGCGCCGCGCCTGCCGACGAAGTAGTAGAAGCCGTCAACGTCGGTGCGTACCAGATCGCCTGTGGGAAACCAGCCATCGGCGTCGAAGCATTCCTCGCGACTGCGGCCGTAATAGCGCTGCATCACATACGGTCCGCGAACCCACAACTCACCGACCTCGCCGACGCCGGCCGGCTGACCGCTGTCGGGGTCGAGGATCCTGACCTCGAATCCGGGGGCGGGCTTGCCGAACGATCCGCGGCGGTGCTCGGGCTGGTCGGTGGTGTCGTTGCTGAGCAGATTCACGCTTCCGGTCTCCGTCATCCCGAGCATGCTGTGCCGCAGTTCGGGATCGGCGGGTCGCACATCGGACGGCATGATCGGGTACAAGTTGCCCGACCGCATCGACGACAGGTCCCGACAGGCGAAACTGGGATGGCGAGCCAGATGCGCGGAGCCCGCGGCGAAGCCGTTGGTCATCGTCGGCCGCTCGGCTTCGAGGAAGTCCAGCATCTCGCCCGGGTCGGCGGCGTTACTGCACAGCAGCGTCGCACCTGCGAGAAGGCTTGCCAGAACGGAGAATCCGATGCCGCCGATCCAGAAGAACGGCGAGTTGCAGAATAGCCTCACCTCCGCTGTCAAACCGCGGAGGTCGTCGAGGTTGCGCTGATGTGCGAGCAATGCCGCGTGGGTGTGCACCACGCCCTTGGGCCTGCTGGTCGACCCCGACGTGTACACGATCGTCAGGGGATCGGAGCCGACAACGTCGTCCTCCATCGCCGTCAACAGTGACGCGTCGACTGTCTCGGCTGCCCGGGAAATCTCCTCGAAACCGATGAACACCCGGCGCAATTGCGGTATGGCGGTGCTGAATAGCGTTGCCCCGGATTTGATGTCGACATCCGGCGCCACCTCCGCCAGCCGCTGCACGTAGTCGTGGGAACGATAGGACGCAGCTGACAGCAGAACCCCCACATCGCTGTCGAGCACCTGTTCGCGAAGTTCGCGCGCTGTGGCAAACGTCGAGAACGGCACCACCACAGCGCCGATCCGTGCGGCGGCGAGCATACCGATGACGAACTCCGTCCCGTTCGGATACAGCAGACCCACGTGACTGCCCTTGCCGACGTCGAACGCGATCAGCCCACGGGCCAGTATTGCCGAGCGGCGGTCGAGTTCGGCGTAGCTGATCCGATCGGAGTCGCAGACCAGCATTGGATGCTCGCCGCGTTCACGCGCCTGCTCCTGCAGGACGCCGGCGACCGTGGACGAGCTAGCGGGCATGCTCGCCGGAGGCTCGAACGGCATTGGTGAAGAATCGCTTGACCGCGCTCAGATCGGGCTTGCCGGAGGGGGTTCTCGGGATGGAGTCCACGATCGCGATCTCGGCGGGAACCTCGTAGCGGGCGAGCCGGTCGCCGACGAACTCGGCTAGGCCCGCGGCGTCCACTGAAATTCCTTCGCGCAGTTCGACCATGGCAACCGGTGTTTCACCG
>JAVHWG010000121.1:0-4080 GCA_032159965.1 Mycobacterium sp. | reverse complement strand
TGTCCGCGACGTCGACGGTGACCAGACGCGCACCTGTGGCGGCCACGAAATCCCGCTCCACCT
The DNA here is from genome assembly GCA_032159965.1 of Mycobacterium sp. Taxonomy (GTDB): domain Bacteria; phylum Actinomycetota; class Actinomycetes; order Mycobacteriales; family Mycobacteriaceae; genus Mycobacterium. The sequence goes on along the minus strand of JAVHWG010000121.1, from coordinate 4,017 downwards.
GCACCCGTTCGCCTGCCCGGAGCAGACCGTGGTCGACGAACACGCACGTCAACCGGTCACCGATCGCCCGCTGCACCAGCGCGGCCGCCACTGCCGAGTCCACGCCGCCGGACAACCCGCAGATCGCGTGCCCGTCGCCGATCTGCGCGCGCACCTGGCCGACGAGTGTGTCGGCGATGTTCGCCGGTGTCCAGGACGAATCGATGCCCGCGAACTCATGCAGGAAGCGGCTCAGCACCTGCTGACCGTGCGGGGTGTGCATGACCTCCGGGTGATACTGCACTCCGGCCAGTCCGCGGTCCCGGTTCTCGAACCCCGCGACAGGCGCACCTGCGCTGGTAGCCACCACCTCGAAGCCCTCCGGCGCCGACGTGACCGCGTCGCCGTGGCTCATCCACACTGGCTGGCTGTCAGGCAGACCCGAATGCAGCTCTCCGCCAACGACTTTCAGATCAGTCCGCCCGTACTCGCTGGTTCCGGTGCGGGCCACCGTCCCTCCCAGCGCCTGGGCCATCGCCTGAAACCCGTAGCAGATGCCGAACACCGGAACCCCGAGGTCGAACAACCCGGGGTCCAGTTGTGGGGCACCCGGCTCGTACACGCTCGACGGTCCGCCCGACAGGACGATCGCCTGCGGGTCTTTGGCCTTGATCTCCTCGACGCTCGCCGTATGGGCGACGACCTCCGAATAGACCCGCGCCTCTCGGACGCGACGGGCGATCAACTGTGCGTACTGGGCACCAAAGTCGACCACCAGCACGGGCCGAGCCGGTTGCGTGGCAGGTTCTGTCACCTGCTCAGTCTAGGGGCGCGACGAGAACGCTGAATCCTGCGCTTCACTGCTTCTCACTGCTTCGGGCGCAGCATCCAGGCCGGCACCCAGTGGGTCACCGAGCGGGTGCGGGCTCCGTAGCTGACCGGGTACGTCACCAGTCCCCACCAGTTGCCTTGTTCGCACAGGCCCCAGCAGCACAGGCGGCCCACGACGACCTTGTGCATCTGCAAACCGGCTGGGTGGTAGCGACCGCCGCGATGCGGCTCGCGCGGGAACAGCGCCGCAAGGTCGAGCAGCACGGGGATAGGTGGCTCCACCGCGCGGAACGGCTCCGGCACGGGTTGACCGCTGTAGCTGATCGCCTGAAGATCACCCACTGTTCGATCATACGTTCGAACAGTGGGGGGAAGAAGCCCCTAGCTGGCCGACGTCACCGGCTCGATCGGCAGCCGCCGCAGCGCGCCGGGCGCGTCGGCCGGCACCACCGGGTGCTGAGGCGGGATCGGATCCAGCCGCCGATATGCCTCGCCTTGCCGCGGGCGAAGGTCGGTCTCGCCCCTATTCGGCCACAACGACGCGGCCCGCTCAGCCTGCGCGGTGATCGATAGCGACGGGTTGACGCCGAGGTTCGCCGAGATCGCCGCACCGTCGACCACCGAAAGCGTCGGGTAGCCGTACACGCGGTGGTACGGGTCGATGACGCCGTGCTCCGGGCTGTCGCCGATGGCCGCGCCACCGAGGAAGTGAGCGGTCAGCGGGATGTTGAACAGTTCACCCCAGGTGCCTCCCGCCACGCCGTCGATCTTCTCGGCAATCCGGCGGGTCACCTCGTTGCCCGCCGGAATCCACGTCGGGTTGGGCTCGCCGTGACCCTGTTTGCTAGTGAGCCGGCGGAAGCCCAGCTTCGTGCGTTTGGTGAACGTCGTGATGGAGTTGTCCAGGTTCTGCATGACCAGCGCGATCATCGTCCGCTCGCTCCAACGCCGCGGATTCAACAACCGGAGCATGTTCCGCGGATCCTGACCGGCCTGGTCCAGGAATTGCCTCCACCGTGGCACGTCAGACCCCTCCGGTCCGACGCCGTCTGTCATCAGTGTCTGCAACAGCCCCATTGCGTTGGAGCCTTTGCCGTACCTGCATGGCTCGACGTGTGTGTCGGAGGTCGGGTGGATCGACGACGTGATCGCCACGCCGTGGGTGAGGTCGAGGTCCGGGTCCACCTCGAATTTCCCCGCACCGACGATCGACTCCGAGTTGGTGCGTGTCAGCATGCCAAGGCGTTCGGACAGCTTGGGCAGGTTGCCCCTGTCACGCATCTTGAACAGGAGCTTCTGCGTGCCGTACGTGCCTGCCGCCAGCGTGAGGTGGGATGCCGTGAACGACTTCTTCTTTCGGCGCAGCCACCGTCCGGTGACGACGGTGTCCACGCGCCAACTGCCGTCCGGCAACTGTTCGAAGTTGGTCACCGTTCTCATCGGAAATACTTGCGCTCCAGCATTTTCCGCGAGACCGAGATAGTTCTTCACCAGCGTGTTCTTGGCACCGTAGCGGCAGCCCGTCATGCACGAACCGCATTCGATACACCCCGTGCGCTGCGGGCCCGCGCCGCCGAAATACGGGTCCGGCACCGTCTTGCCTGGCGTCTTCTGCCCGTCCGGTCCGAAGAACACTCCCACGGGGGTGGGCACAAACGTGTCGCCGATACCCATGTCGTCGGCGACTTCCTTCATGATTCGGTCGGCGTCGGTGAACGTCGGGTTCTGGACGACACCGAGCATGCGCTGCGCCTGCTCGTAGTGCGGCAACAATTCCGCGCGCCAGTCGGTGATGTGCGCCCACTGCCTGTCCGCGAAGAAGGGCTCCTGCGGCACGTACAGCGTGTTCGCGTAGTTCAGCGATCCGCCGCCGACACCGGCGCCGCCGAGGATCATCACGTCGCGCAGCAGATGAATTCGCTGAATGCCGTACATCCCCAGCCGCGGCGCCCAGAGGAATTTCCGCAGATTCCACGATGTCTTTGCGAACTCGTCGTCAGCAAAGCGCCTGCCCGCTTCCAGCACACCGACGCGGTGGCCCTTTTCAGTCAATCGCAGCGCGGTGACACTGCCCCCGAAACCGGAACCGATGACAAGGACATCGAAGTCTGCCTTCATCCCACAAGTATGAACTTACCGGCGGGTAACGCGGTAGAGAGGTTTGCCTAATTTGACCGGTCGCCCGCTAGGACGGGCACACTTCCTCGATCCACTCTTTGATTCGGTCGCTGTTCGCGGTCATGTCCGGGTCGTCGATCTGCAGTCCGCCCGTGTCGACGAAGTGTTCTATCGAATCCTTGACATCTGATGGCGGGTTGTACTTCTCCATGGTGTCAGCCGCTTTGCGCGCGTCTTCTTTGCTGCTCGCCGTGATGAGGTCGAGGTTGGCGCCGCTGATGTCGACGCAGGCGCTGGCATCCACTGAGGCGGGCGGTTCACCGCTGCCCGAGGAACTCGAGTCGCTGGGCTCCGACGTCGACGACGCCGACGAGGAAGCCGACTTGGAGGTGGCAGACGCCGACGTGGATGCTTTCGCCGACGCCGGCGGTGCGTACTTATTGTTCGAGCAGCCCGCGACTAATAACCCCGCCACCAACCCCGTCACGACGACGGCGAGAATCCATCGGTACATCGCAACCTCCACGAACGCGGTGACGGCCTGTGACTTCGACGGAAGGTAGCAGAACGTTCGCTGTCTGCGCGCTGGATACGACGGATGCGGCAACCGAGGGTCGTGTCAGGAGCCGACGGTGAGGCCGACCTTCTGGAATTCCTTGAGATCGCAGTAGCCGGCCTTGGCCATCGAACGGCGCAGACCGCCGACGAGGTTCAGCGACCCGAACGGATCGTCGGAGGGGCCGCTGAGCACCTGCTGCAGCGATGCCCGCTCACCGACGGCGACCTGCAGCAGCGCCCCGCGCGGCAGCGACGGATGCGCGGCCGCCGTTGGCCAGAACCAGCCCCCGCCAAGGGCTTCCGCTGCCACGGCCAACGGTGTGCCAAGCACGATGGCGTCGGCGCCGCACGCGATCGCCTTCGCAAGATCGCCGGAGGTGTGGATGTCCCCGTCGGCCAACACATGCACGTAGCGGCCGCCGGTTTCGTCGAGGTATTCGCGCCGTGCCGCGGCGGCATCGGCGATCGCGGTCGCCATCGGCACACTGATTCCCAGCACTTCGTCGCTGGTGGTGACCCCACTTGTGGAGC
>JAVHWG010000099.1:0-4431 GCA_032159965.1 Mycobacterium sp. | reverse complement strand
GCTCGACGTGGTCGGTCACCATCGCCGGCGCGTCGACCGTGGCTTCGAGCATCGCCACGTACGCGTCGCCGAACTCTGCGGGAAAGCCCAACCCGACGAACCGCTCACGCATCACGGCGGCAGGTATCTCCTGGTAGCGCAACGGTCGCGCCGCGACAGCACCGATGATCGAAATCATCTCGGCATTGGTCAGCGACTGCGGGCCTGTCAGCGGAATCCGCTGTCCTACAAGATCATCCGATAAGAGTGCTCGTGCAGCCACGGCCGCGATATCGCTCTCCACGATCGGCGCACTCGATGCCGTCGCATACGGCCCGTAGACGGTGTCGCCCGCCGCGATCTGTCCCGCCCACATGCCGACGAAATTCGTCACGAAGACTGACGGCCGCACACTGACCCATTCCAGACCGGAATCGACCGCGAGTTGCTCAACCTCCCAATTGCGATCGCCCCTGAATCTCGAAGGCTGGCGGGAGAACTCGTCGTCTGCGTTGATCGCAGACAAGGCGACCAACCGCCCGGCACCCTCCCGTTGCGCCGTCTGCATCACCGACGCCATCTCGTCGCCGAGTGCCCGCGAATTCAGAAACACGGCGGTTGCGCCGGGGATCGCGTCGGCGGCGCGTTCGAAGACCTTTGCCTCCGCAGGCAGCCCTGCCCCGTCCGGACGGCGACTCACCGCTCTCACCTCTGCCCCGGCGGCCAGCAACTCGTCGACCAGTGGTCGACCGACATTGCCGGTCGCTCCGGTCACGACAATCGCGTTCATCATGAAACTCCTTCCTCACATGGGCCGGGTCAGCCGGCCGAATACAAGGACGGAGCCGTCGGGTGGAAAGTTACGCGGCGCCGGTCGGGGTCGGACATCGGCGCATCTCAGAAGGTGTCGTAACGTTTCACTGGTGAGTTTCGTCGTATGGGGATGAGTGACACCCACCTGGCGGACGACTGGCAGCGTCATCGCCCCTACCTGGTGAACCTGGCCTACCAGATCCTGGGCGACATCGGCCTTGCTGAAGACGTCACCCAAGAGGCGTTTCTGCGGTTGGCAAGCGCAGACTACGGCGCTATCGAGGACGTGCGCGGGTGGCTTACGGTGGTGGCGAGCCGGTTGTCGCTCGACCACGTGCGCTCAGCCCGCCACAGATACGAATATCCCTCTGAGACAACAGTATTGGAAACCAATTCGGCTCGTACGGTCGATCCCGCGGACCGTGTCACACTCGACGACCAGGTCAGTGGCGCATTGATGAAAGTGCTGCAGCGCCTCAGTCCCGGCGAGCGGGTCGCGCTGGTGCTTCACGACGTCTTCAAGGTGCCGTTCGACCAAATCGCCGAGACTGTCGGGCGCCCGGCGGGAACTTGCCGCCAGCTGGCCCGCCGTGCCCGCGCGAAGATCCGAGTCGCCAGTGCGACTGTGACCGACGTGAGCCGCGACGAACATGTAGAGGTCACGCAGAAGTTCATCGCAGCTTGTGCGACAGGCGATTTGGCCGCGTTGACCTCATTGCTGGACCCATCCGTGTGGGGTGCCGCGGTCCTGCTCGGCAATCCACCGCCACCGCCGCAGATCAACCACGGACCCCATGACGTTGGCAGCAATCTGCTTCGTCACGTCGGCCCCGGCGTCACGCTCGTCGGGGCACCCGTCGGCCAGCCGGTACTCCTCGGCTACGCGCAGCGCAGGCTGTTCGCTGTGCTGGTGTTGACGATCCGCGACGGTCGCGTGCTGAAGATCGACGCGATGGCCGACCCCCAGGCGATTTCGGCGCGATAACCGACGCCTGGCGAGGGTAAGCGCGCCGAAATCGCCATGAAGAGAACGGTTGGGGGTCCGAGTGCCGTCCAATGGAAGTGCTCGACAACTACCTGCGCTGCCAGGACGGCGTGATCACGCTTGCTCAAGCTCGAGTCTGCGGACTCGGTGAGTCCGCTGTACAGCGCCTTGTGCGTACCGGCCGGTGGCGTCGATGTTCACGAGGCGTGTACTTCGTCGAGGATCGCCCGTTCTCCGACGCTGCGCGGATCCGGTCGACGGTGTGGGGATACGGCGAGCTCGCGGTAGCTAGCGGGCTGGCTGCCGCGTGGTGGCTGGAGATCACCCGGTTTGCACCGGAGACAGTCGAAGTCACCGTTCCTAGGAACAGTCACGGTCGCACGCACACGGGATCCCGCGTTCGCCGCCGCGATCTGCAACCGCGGGATGTGGCGGTGCATCACCAACTGCGCACCACCACTTTGCCGCTGACGGTGATCGAGGCCGCGGTGCGCCGCGGTGGCGGGGCCAAGCTGATGGACTCCGCGCTTCAGCGGCGCCTCGAACTGCCGGAACTGTGGCGGGCCCACCTCCGCAACAAAGGCCGCTACGGATCGCCTGCCGCACGGCGCCTCCTTCAGGCTGCGGGGGACGGAGCACGCTCGGAGGCCGAACGGCTGCTGGTGAACCTGCTACGCGGCGGGGGGATCACTGGTTGGCGCACCAACTATCCCGTGGGGATCTACAAAGTAGACGTTGCCTTCCCGCAAGCGAAGGTCGCCATAGAAGTCGACGGCTGGGCCTTTCACAGCGACGGGCAGGTGTTTCAAGAGGATCGAAAGCGCCAGAACGCCATCGCACTGCGCGGCTGGCAAGTGCTGCGATTCACCTGGCTGGACCTCGTCGAGTATCCAGGCCGGGTACTGAGCGTGATCCGCACCGCGATTTCGGCGCGCTGAACCGCGCTCAGCACCGGTAGCCGCGCCGAAATCGCTAGCTTAGGCGTTGCTTCAGCGCGTCGAACTCGTCTTTGATACCGGTCGGGAGCTTTTCGCCGACGAACTCGAACCACTCCTCGATCTGGGGCAGTTCCTCGCGCCACTCCTCCGTGTTCACGGCGAGCGCGGCAGCCACGTCGTCGGCGTCGACGTCGAGGCCGTCGAGATCGAGATCTTCAGCGGAGGGGACGATGCCAATCGGCGTGCTGGTCCCGTTGGCCTTGCCCTCGACACGCTCGATGATCCACTTCATCACCCGGCTGTTTTCACCGAACCCTGGCCACAGGAAGCGGCCGTCGTCACCGCGACGGAACCAGTTGACGAAGAACACCTTCGGCATCTTCGACTCGTCGGAGTTCTTGCCGATGTCGATCCAGTGCTGGAAGTAGTCACCGACGTTGTAGCCGAGGAACGGCAGCATCGCCATCGGGTCGCGGCGCACGGTGCCGACCTTGCCCTCAGCGGCGGCGGTCTGCTCCGAACCCAAAGTGGCGCCGATGAATACACCGTGCTGCCAGTCGCGGGCCTCAGTCACCAGTGGGACCGTGGTCTTGCGGCGTCCACCGAACAGGATCGCCGAGATGGGCACACCCTGCGGGTCATCCCATTCCGAAGCCAGCGTCGGGCACTGCGACATCGGCGTGCAATACCGGGAGTTCGGGTGCGCGGCCTTGCTTTCCGTCTCGCGCAGGACCCAGTCCTTGCCCTTCCAGTCGATCAGGTGATCGGGTTCACCCTCCAGCCCCTCCCACCACACGTCGTTGTCGTCGGTCAGCGCGACGTTGGTGAAGACGGTGTTGCCCGCCGCGATGGTCTTCATCGCGTTCGGGTTGGACTTCCAGTTGGTGCCGGGCGCTACGCCGAAGAACCCGAACTCGGGGTTGACGGCGTACAGCCGACCATCTTTGCCGAACCGCATCCATGCGATGTCGTCACCGACAGTCTCAGCGCGCCAACCGGGCACAGTCGGCTGCAGCATCGCGAGGTTGGTCTTACCGCACGCCGACGGGAACGCCGCGGCGATGAAGTACGACTTGTTCTCCGGCGAGATCAGCTTGAGGATCAGCATGTGCTCGGCGAGCCAGCCCTCGTCGTGCGCCATCGCCGACGCAATCCGCAGGGAGTAGCACTTCTTGCCGAGCAGCGCGTTGCCGCCGTAGCCCGATCCGAAGCTCCAGATCTCGCGGGTCTCGGGGAAATGGCTGATGTACTTCGTGTCATTGCATGGCCACGGCACATCCTTCTGGCCCGGCTCCAGCGGGGCGCCGATCGAATGCAGCGCCTTGACGAAGAAGCCGTCGTCGCCGATTTTATCCAGCGCCGCCTTGCCCATCCGGGTCATCGTGCGCATGGACACCACGACGTACTCGGAGTCGGTGATCTCCACGCCCAGCTTGGGATCCTCGGCGCCGAGCGGACCCATGCAGAACGGCACCACATACATGGTGCGTCCACGCATACAGCCGCGGTACAGGTCGGTCATGATTCCGCGCATCTCGCCCGGGTCCATCCAGTTGTTGGTCGGACCGGCGTCGATCTCGCGCTCGGAACAGATGAACGTGCGGGATTCCACACGGGCGACATCGGAGGGATCGGAGAGCGCCAAGTAGGAGTTCGGCTTCTTCTTGTCATCGAGACGTCTGAAGGTGCCGGCCGCCTCCAGTTGCTCGCACAACT
>JAVHWG010000410.1:0-3379 GCA_032159965.1 Mycobacterium sp. | reverse complement strand
GTCGATGGCGTGGTCGGTGCGGTAGACGACGGCGTACCCGACCCCGGCACCCGCCACGCACAGCGCCGCAGCCGCCACCAGTACCACTGCCGCGATTCGACGGACATTCCGCTGAGGACTCTCCACCACGCGAACTTCCGTGCGCAGCAAAAGGTCTGCGAACGTGCGGCGGCGCTGGTCCCACAGCGGCCACAACCAGCCGACGAATACCGCTGCCGTGTCGAGCAGGTGAGCGACGTCGCGCAGCACCAGGGTGAGGGCGCCGGGTGACTGCCCGTCGGCGCGAAGCACCCGAATTCCGACGACCGCGCGGCCGACGCTCCAGCCGCGAACAGCCGGTAGCAGGCATCGGTTGGCCAGCGTCGCGAACGCTGCGACGACGGCCGTCGCGGTGTACATCCACCACAGCCAGCCGCCGTTCGGGGCGGCGAGCACCAGCAGCGCCATCGTCACGACGACCGCCACGCCGGGCAGGACGTCCAGCGCGAACGCCCCGGCCCGCATCCCCCAGGACGCGTACCGAATCTCCTCCGCGGCGGCGACCTCCGTGTCGTCAGCTCTCAGGAGAGCTGCCGTCACGACGTGACCTGCTCGAGCTTGGCGACCTTGAAGGTGCCGTCGACGGGAGCCATGTGGACACGCAACCGGTAGCCCTGCTCCTGGTCGGCCGCCTGCATGTTGCTCACCTTCACGCGGAAGGCCACCAACACGTCGACGGTGCCGTCGGCGTTCTGTCGTTCGGCCGCCGCGCTCATGTCTGTGATCTGGACCTTCACGCTCGCTGCTTGATAGGCGTCGGCCAGGATGCCGCTGTAGAGCACGGCCTGCGTCGCGAAGTCGCCGGTCGAGCACTCGATCATCTTGGCCTGGCTTGCGCTCATCACGGTGGTGTCGGGCGCCTGGGTCACCGTCACGCAGTCCCTGGCGGCCCTGACGGCAGCTGCCTCGTCGATTGCGTACTGCGCTGCCTGACCGTGGGCTGACCTGGCGAAGTATCCGCCGACCGCCGTGCCACCCGCCAAGAGAACCAGCAACAGGCACGAGACCAGGACGGCACCCCTCCCGAGCCGCTCGGCCCGGCGGGTTGCGGCTGGTTCGCCGTCCACCTCTTGCGGAGGTTCGGTCTGTGCCGCCGTCTCGTCGGTTGCTTCGCTCAGCGGCTCGATGTGGCTGTCATGCGCATCGGTGGGGTTCAGCTGGCTGGTGCCAGCATCTCCTTCCATGCGTCGTCTCCTGGGTTGCTCTTGTTGTTGACGGAGTACTGAACTCCGTCTGGGCCGACGACCGTACCGGCCGTCGGGTTGTATACCGCCGTCGACGTGCCCGGTGCCGGAGTGTAGAGGCACGGATTGGGCTGCTGTCCACTGCAGGTTACCGATCCCTGGCCGGGCGCACTGAGAGGGTCGCTCGTCGGGGCCGACAATTGCGAAGGCGGCAGCTGATCCGCGGGCAGTGGATTCATGCCGTTGTTCACCGACGGTGCCGGTATCACGTAGCCCGGTTTGACGGGCTGGTCGCACCGCGCCGCGGGCGCGGGGCAGGTCAGGATCGGGTTGGGATCGCCGTACCACGGGTTGGTGCCAGCAGGCTCGTATGGCTGGTTGCTACGGCATTCCGTGGGCGATGCAGCTCGCTTGCCGGGAACGTCGACACACGGGTAGTTACGCGCACCGCGAACGACGTTGCCCTGCATGTCTTTTGGAATCTTGCAGTAGACACCGTCCGGAAGCGGGGCCGGCCTCAGATCGGCGGGTGAGCGCCACTGCGAGGCAGGCAGGAATCCGGAGAAGCACGGCGGAGGCTGGTTGATCGAAAGTGCCAGCGGCAGCAGCGCCTGATTGTCGTAGATGGTGCCCATCTGCCCGACGGCCGCGGCCTGCGGGAACGCGACGAGCAACTGCTCGAGACCCTTGTTGTTGCGCTTGAGCAGGTCGAGCACGACGGACAGATTGGCGAGCGTTTGAGGCAGCGACTCGTGCACCCTGCTGAAGAAGTCGTTCACCTGATCCGCCGTTGGCGCGGCCTGCTGAAGACCTGCGCGAAGGGCACCGTCCTGCTCGGCCGTCTGGGCCGCGATGGTGTCGAGGTTCTGCGACCACTGCGCGATCGCGTCACCCGACTCCACCTGACTGTTCAGGATCGGCCTCGAGTGCTGGATGATGTCAGTGGCCTCGGGCAGGTAGTCCTTGACGGCCTGAGCGATGTTGGTCGTCGACTCCACCAACTTCTGCAGCGTGGGGCCGATGCCTCCCACCGCCGTGGCCGTCTCCGTCAGCAGCGAGTCGATCTTCTCCTTCGGCAACACCGCCAAACCATTGTTCGCGGCGTCGAGGGCAGGCCCCACCTCGCTGGGAACGGTGCTCTTCGTGATGGTCTGCCCAGCACTGAAGAACTGGTTCGAATCAGTGGGCGACACCAAGTCCAGGTACTGCTCGCCGATGGCCGAGACCGAATGCACGTTGGCCGACGCATCGACGGGGATCTTGTACTTGCTGTCGATGCTGATCGTCGCCCTGGCGCCCCGCTCCGTGGGCTCGACGTCGGTCACCTTGCCGATCTGGATGCCTCGGTAGGTGACGTTGGCGGTGGCGTACAGGCCGCCGGACCGGGGCAGGTCTGCATGCAGCTCGTACTGTCCGATGCCGACGAGCGAGGGCAACCGCAGGTAGTACAGGCCAAGCGCGGCCAACGCGATCAGCGTGAGGATCGTGAACAGAATCAGCTGGATCTTGATCATCCGGGTTAGCACCGTTCACTCACCCCTTTCGACTAGTGGGCCACCAGGCACGTTGTGCGGGTTCGGCGTGAACCGGACGTCCGGGATCATCGTCGCCGGGTCGCGGCCCCACGACTGCTCGAGCGCACGGAGCATGCCGGAAACGCCTGTCCCGGAAAGGAACCCGTTGTCGATTGCCGACAGCGTCAGGTCGACGTTCAGCGACACGTTGATGTAGTCGCCTCGAATCGCCTTGCTCACCGAATCTATCGGGAACGGTGCCGTGAGCATGATCTTCAAGGCCCCGATCAAGTACGGGGAGGCCTTGACCAACTGCTTCAGCGGTCGCTGCAGGTTCTGCAGGTCGGTGTGCAGGTTCGCACTCGACGGTGCGATCGCGTCGTCGGCCGCCTTGCTGATCCTGCCCAACGCTTCTACTGCGTTTGCGAAGAGGTCGCGCGTGTCGGCGAAGTGCTTGATCAGTGGCGGGAACTCCGTCAGCACACGATCGAGGGTGTCGTCACGCTTCGCGACGATCGACAGGAGTCGGTCGGTCGAGTCGATCGCGCGGGTGATGTCCTGGCGCTGATCGTTCAACTCGCGGGTGAACGTGTCGAGACGGCCCAGGAACTCGCGGATCTTGTCGCCGCGTCCGGACAACAC
>JAVHWG010000038.1:0-8660 GCA_032159965.1 Mycobacterium sp. | reverse complement strand
GACGTGCGCCGCGACCGGTCCTGGCGACCGCTACAGGAGGCCAAGGACGATTGCGTGCACCCCCACCCGGACGTCGGGGCGCCCGGGGGCGGCGCAGGGAATTGTTTGCCGGAGAGCGGGTACCGCGAGGTCACGGGTCGAGTCGTCAGCCGCTGCGGCGAGACCGTCGCACCGGAGCTGTCTGGGCGGCACGAGCCCCAGTGGTGAACTCTCGCGAATATGACTGCAGCGAACACTCGGTCGGATTCGCGCAGACGCTTTCCAACAGCCCCAACGGAGTTAGCCACCTCGTGACGACGGCCGCGACGCGGCACCTGCTGGTTCACTGCTACTCGCCGGGATCATGCCCGCCCGACATCTCCGCCATGACCTCTGCGGCGACCCAACCCGCGACACCGAGTAGCGTCCGAAGCCTTTGTAAGCCAACTTATTTAAGGTGTCGGCTGCGTCGCGAACGGACGCGTGCGTGCTGCCTGTTCGGCCGCACGGATCAATCTTATGCCAGACGCGGGCACCGCAGCTGGGAATTGCCGAAAAACTTTGCCGAATCAAGGATGTGACCTGCCGTCACGAGAGTCGTTACGCACTCACACCGCTACGTGGCGGCGACGCCGAGTCCCGCGCTGGCAATTCTGTTCGCCAAGCTAAAGGATGGCCAGCCGGGCATACCAAAAGTATGCCGACATGTCGGTGGGCACTCGCGGTCGCGACCGGGCTCGCCAGCCGCTCGCAGCGCCAACCTGACCCGTCGCTGCGCGTTCGCGCAAATCATCGAGGAGCGTCCGCGGCGAGTTCGGTCGCGCCGTCCTTTCCCAGCCCGGCCCCCTCGACCCAGCCACTCGAGAGCCCAGCCGTCGGCGTGTGTATCACCGGCCGACCAAATGCTGAAAGACGGCTGCTGATATCCATGGATTCGGATATTCGAGCCCGTTTACACAGCACCGGATCCATTGGTTCACAGCAAATCGTCTGTTGCTTTGCTTCTGGGGGCTTATTCATTCGGCAACCGACCGCTCACCGGCCGTGCGCTAGCGTGTCCGGGTGCCTGCCCCGTGTCCGCCGAAGGTGCCGGTCGCAGCGTTGGCGGGCGCGGTTCTCGGCACTGTCGCACGCTATCTCAGCCTGGTTTTCTGGGCGTCTTCCGCCCAGTCGTTTCTCACGACGCTGATTCTGACCGCGCTGGCCTGCGTGTTACTCGGCGCCCTGAGGGCCAATGACGGCGGAGTCTCGGCGGTGTTGACCGGGTTCGCCGGTGCCGTCGCCAGCGTGAGCATCTTCGCAGCGGTCGCCGTGCTGTCGAGCCCGGCGTGGTGCGCCGCGTTGGCGGTTTCGGCGCCGCTGTCCGCGGCGGCAGGGTTGGGGATTGGGCTACTGATCGCAGTGGCAAGACGAAGTAAGGCGCAACCCGTTGTGGACCGCGCTTAGCGTGCCCGGCGTCGCTGCGGTGGCGCTGGGCGCGGCGTTCGGTGCCGTCGCGGTGAATGCGCTACAGCGCTCCCGGGCCGGCAAGTTCGTGCTGGCCGCGGTCAACGCGTCAGTGTGCGGGGCAGCCGGAGTGCTCGTGATGGTGATGATGCAATGGCCGCACTTCCCGGTACTGGTCGTGGTCGGACTGGTCGGGGCAGCTGCGCCGCTCACTATGACGCTGCCGCCCGCCGAGCCGATGGACACCGTCGCGGAGGCGGTTCGGTATCTGCGCCGCGCAGCTGCCGCAATGACGATAAATCTGGTGTACGGCATCGCCGCCGCCACGGTCGGCTTCGTCGGCGCGATGACCGTGGTGCTGGCGATCGTCGGGTCTACCTGAGCCCGCCCCCAGCGACATACTGAAGATCCTGGACGAAGGGCGTGTCAGTAACCTCGAACGGCGATGTCACGGTGACCGTAGCGACGTTGTCTCTGGACAGCATCACCGAGATCCTGCCGGGTGCCAGCGGAAACGTGCACACGCCGACTCCGGCGGGCACGTCGCACAAATGCCATGTGTCGCCGACGCGGGCGACCACTGTCGCGGGCGCGAACGCGAACGATTCGACTTCGATCGTGTCCCGCGGCGGCGTCAGACCGGTGTTGTGCATCAGCTGCGTCTCCGGGAACGACGGACGGGCGGCGAACGGCTGCGTGCGGTGGCTGACGTAGAGCGTTTCACGCCGCACTTCCGGCGGGGATCCGTACTTGTAGACCGCGATCTCCCACGCGGCCATGTCGAGCAGACGCCAACCGTGCTTGGCCGACGGCGCGAACGCTGTCGTCTCCGCGTAGTCGTTCCAGGTGATGAGGTTCACCCACTCGGCGTTCTCGTCGACCGCGATCCGCCACGCGCTCCGGCTCGTCACACCGTTCTCCGACTCCTCGAACCTGCCTTGTTTGGGCCGGTTGTCCTGATACGCCACCGGCTGCATCCAGAGCCTGCCCAGCCGGTGCGCGCGCCGTATGACATCGACGGCCGACCCGGCCTCGGTGTTCGTCGGGTTCACGCCTGCCGGGTAACGAGTGCCCCAGCTACTGAGTCCGTAGCTGACGGACGCGAATGCGTCGAGGTTCGAGGCGGCGTCGAGGAACGTCGGCACGAATGCGACGTTGACTCCGTACGCCGTGCGGAGCAGATCCAGAGCGGTCGCCCACCACGACGTCGGCTTGTGTTCGGCGAAGAAGGCACCGAACACGACGCGACCGTCGCTGAGTCGCTGTGCGGCAGCCGCCTTGAGAAACGGAGCGAAACTGCGGGCGAAATCAGCTTCGTTCAACGTGCCTGCCGCCCCGGACATGTCCGCGGTGATCTGAATCGCGAAACCGCCGATGGCACGAGCCTGCTCGAGAACTCTGTTGATGCCGTCGTCTTGCGCTGACGGGTCCACGACGTCGACAGCGAACCCGTCGATACCGACGCTTTTGGCTTGACTGATGTCTGTCGCAACGTCGATGTCGCGCCAGAGCGGATCCTTGATCGGCGGTCGCGGCATCGGCCGGTCGCGCATCAGGCCGCCGTATGCCCGGTGCACGCCGTTCTCGCCGTTCGGATTCATCAGTTGCGTCGTGTAGTAGTCCTGATCGGCAGGCAGGTTGTCCACGGATATGACGAACCACGGCACGTAATGCGCGAAGACTTTTCGGGAGCTGCTGCCGGTTGGCATATCGAACGGCAGATATGGAGTAATCGTCGTGGGCACAACGGTGTGATGCGGTGGCTGCGATTCCGGCAGCACCCGCTCGCGGGCTCCATTGACCACATAGAGCACAATTGCGATCAGAAGTGCAAATGCGACAATCAGCGCTTTATACCGCCGCCGTAACGGTGTGATCCGGACCAAACGTGCCGCCTTGCATCAAGACAATTCCAAGGACGAGCTGGCCAACTTGCCCGACGTTCGAGACTAACACAGCGCCAGGAGCAGCATCTCTGTTCATTTTGCTGCGCCTTCGCCAACGCGGCACCGCGGGTAATTCGAGGTTCTGCCCCCAACTCTTAACAGGAATTACGCAAAGCTAGATTTACCACACCGGCGTACTGATAAAGGTAAACGTACGTCCACATTGCGAACGAGAATTCATAACTTCTCGGCACAGCGCGCATAATCACCCGGCCGGGTTCGTCCGAATAGCACCGCGAAAATATCAGCCTCGACCGCAACAGGTGGAACCGCCAAGTCACCACCAGGATCCGATTCCAGCCCCGCTCGAGGCTCTGCGCGCGTGCCATCTGGGCTTCCCCGAGGGTCGTCAGCGGATCTGGCCGGCGGCAAAGGACCTCGATGCCGTTGATGCGCTTGCCGCACAGTGGGGTCATCACGCGGTCATCGGAGCGGTACGGATCGGACAACAGCACGGCACGCGCGCGGATCTGCCGTGCGACGGCGATGCCATATTCTTCCCGGCCGTCGTGTTCGCCGCCGAGCACCACGACGGCGTCGGCGGCCCGCAGTTCGTCGTCGGGCGCGTTCCTGAGCAACACTTGGCCGCTGACGCCGACGGCCGCGAGAAGTACTGCGGAGGCGGCGGCAAGAATGCAGAGCAGCCGCCGAATCACGCTTCGATCGTAGGGCGAGGGCTCGCGGGTCGATTTCGGGCGCGTGGCGCGCCTCGATAGCATCAACCACCATGACGAGCGTCTCAGAACACTCCGCCGAGCCCGCCGCGGAACACGAGATCGATATCCACACCACAGCAGGCAAGCTCGCCGATCTGCGCAAGCGCACCGAGGAGACGCTGCACCCAGTCGGTGAGGCCGCGGTGGAGAAGGTGCACGCCAAGGGCAAGCTGACCGCCCGCGAGCGCATCCTGGCGCTGCTCGACGAGGGTTCGTTCGTCGAACTCGACGCGCTGGCCAGGCACCGCAGCACGAATTTCGGACTGCAGGAGAACCGTCCACTCGGCGACGGTGTCGTCACCGGTTACGGCACCATCGACGGACGCGACGTGTGCATCTTCAGCCAGGACGCCACCGTGTTCGGCGGCAGCCTCGGCGAGGTCTACGGCGAAAAAATCGTCAAGGTGCAGGAGCTGGCCATCAAGACCGGCCGCCCGCTGATCGGCATCAATGACGGCGCCGGGGCACGTATCCAGGAGGGCGTGGTTTCCCTGGGCCTCTACAGCAGCATCTTCTACAACAACATCCGGGCATCGGGCGTCGTCCCGCAGATCTCGCTGATCATGGGCGCCGCGGCGGGCGGGCACGTCTACTCGCCCGCGCTCACCGACTTCGTCATCATGGTCGAGGGGACCAGCCAGATGTTCATCACCGGCCCGGACGTGATCAAGACCGTCACCGGCGAGGAGGTGACGATGGAGGAACTCGGCGGGGCGCACACCCACATGGCCAAGTCGGGTCTGGCGCACTACGTCGCGTCCGGTGAGCAGGATGCGTTCGACTACGTGCGCGATCTCTTGAGCTACCTGCCGAGCAACAACTACGCCGACCCGCCCCGCTATCCCGCGCCTGAGCCCGCTGGAGCCATCGAGGACACCCTCACCGACGAGGATCTGGAACTCGACACGCTGATCCCGGACTCGCCGAACCAGCCCTACGACATGCACGAGGTCATCCGCCGCATTCTGGACGACGACGAGTTCCTGGAGGTGCAGGCCGGTTACGCGACGAACATCCTGGTCGGCTTCGGCCGCGTCGACGGCCGTCCTGTCGGCATCGTCGCCAACCAGCCGACGCAGTTCGCGGGCTGCCTGGACATCAACGCATCCGAGAAGGCGGCGCGGTTCGTGCGAACTTGCGATTGCTTCAACATCCCGATCGTCATGCTGGTCGACGTGCCCGGCTTCCTGCCGGGTACCGAACAGGAATACAACGGCATCATCCGGCGCGGCGCGAAGCTGCTGTACGCCTACGGCGAGGCGACCGTCGCGAAGATCACCGTGATCACCCGCAAGGCCTACGGCGGCGCCTACTGCGTGATGGGCTCTAAGGAGATGGGCGCCGACGTGAACGTCGCGTGGCCGTCTGCGCAGATCGCCGTCATGGGCGCGTCCGGTGCGGTCGGATTCGTCTACCGGCAGCGACTCAAAGAGGCCGCCACCGCGGGCGCGGACGTCGACGCATTGCGGGTCGAGTTGCAGCAGGACTACGAAGACACGCTGGTGAATCCGTACATCGCCGCCGAGCGTGGCTATGTGGACGCCGTAATCCCGCCTTCGCACACCCGCGGCTACGTCGCCACTGCGCTGCGGCTGCTGGAGCGCAAGATCGTCCAGATGCCGCCGAAGAAGCACGGGAACATCCCGCTGTGAGGAGTCGACTGTGAGCGACGAACGACGATGAGCGCTTGCGCGAAGAGCAGTGAGGCAGCGACCAATGGAGCTTGTGTGAGCGATCAGCCAACAACACCGGACGACGCGGACGTCGCCCCGCCCGCGCACGTCGATATCCGCGTCGAACGTGGCAACCCCACCGACGACGAGGTGGCGGCCCTTGTCGCGGTGCTGGGCAGCGCCGCCGGCGGTGCATCGGAGCCCGCCGAACCCGAGCGGAACCTGTGGGGTCATCCGGCGGACAAGCTCCGGTATTCCGTCTTCTCCTGGCAGCGCGTCACCCTCTTCGAGAGGACGCACGTGCGCCGATGACCCGGGTTGTCCTCGGGTCCGCCTCCCCTGGCCGGCGTAAAGTGTTGCGGCAGGCCGGGATCGATCCCGTGGTCGCGGTTTCTGACGTCGACGAGGACGACCTGGTGGCGGGTATGGAACCCGACGCTTCACCCGCCGCGGTAACCACCGCACTCGCAGTCGCCAAGGCAGAGAATGTGATTGGCCGCCTAGAGCCGGCTCTCAGCGCGGATTGTGTTGTAATCGCCTGCGATTCGATGCTGTACATCGAAGGTGAGTTGCGCGGTAAGCCTCGATCCGCTGCCGCCGCGCGACAGGGGTGGCAGCAGATGGCCGGGCGGACCGGGCAGCTGTTCACCGGTCACTGCCTGATCCGGTTGCAGGACAACACCATTACGCATCGGCTGATCGATTCCACCGCCACCGCAGTGCGGTTCGCCACGCCGTCTGAGGAAGACCTGCGAGCTTACATCGACAGCGGCGAGCCCCTGGCCGTCGCTGGTGCTTTTACCATCGACGGCCTCGGGGGCTGGTTCGTCGAAGGCGTCGACGGCGATCCGTCCGCAGTCGTCGGCATCGCACTGCCGACCACCCGCCGGCTGTTCGAACGCGCGGGACTCTCGCTCGCCCAACTATGGCGGACCAACAGCGTCAGATCCTGACAATGTTGTCGGACTTCGCTCAGTGAGTTACCGCCGGCGTTCGATCGAGTGGAACTTGTCACGACTCTTGTTCCACCACTCGTCGACCGTGCAGATGACCTTGGCGGGATTGCCACCCACGACGACCCCTTCGGGAACGTCCTTGGTGACCACCGCCCCGGCGCCGACGATCGAGCCGCGGCCGATGGTCACGCCCGGCATGATGACCGAGCCGATTCCGATACCGACGTTGTCCCCGACGACGATCGGAGCCTGCAGGACGATGTCGTCGTTGCTGTCCGGACCGGACCGCATCTGGTGGATCACGTTCATGCTGAAGTCGTGGGTCAGGAACTTGACGTCACCGCTGATGGCGCACCCGTCCCCCAAGGTGATGGCGCCTGGGGGCCTGTTGTCGAAGAAGACCGAGTGGTGGACGTAGATGGGCATGCCACGGACGATCACCCCGTTGCGGACCAGCACCCGGCGGTAGATCTTCATATACAGCCGCTGGTTGAAAACGTCGAGGATCGAGACGAGTTTCATGGGCAGTGAGATTCGACGTGACACAGTCCCTCCCGGTTTCGACGTTCCAGCAACCGTCAGGCTGCCGCCGCGCACGAAGTCATCCGGTCAGCGACGACGTATCGGGTTGCGGACCCATCGGGCCGTCGATGATGGTAGCGCCGATGAACGCAGTTGTGCGGTCAAACCACGCGCCCTGCGTTTCGGCTTTCCACGTGGCCGGTGAGCCGGCGTAGAACCCGCGCCGGCGGTCATCGCCCGCCAGCAGCGTGGAGTTCGTCTCGAGCACCGATTGGTCGGGAAGATAGGCACCCTTCAACAGCACGCAGCAGCTGTGCACCAGCGAGTGGTGGCCGATGACGATGCGGCCGGCCGTTTGTCGTGCGTTGACCAGATCGGGCTCATGCGTTTGCAGGAATGTCCGGTTGCCGCCCACCCAGGCGTACTCGCAGACGATGATCGTCCCCGAGCAGTCCAGATAGTTGCGACTGCCGATTTTGCTCGCGCGCTGCATGTGGAGCGTGCCGGCCTGCGAGTCGATCAGCTGAAATTCCGGCGCCGCGGAGATCCAATTCCATGACGCGATTACGGCTTCCGCGTCCAACCGCACCAGGCTCAGGGATTTGAAGATGTTGAACGGGTTGATGCGTGCACCGTCACCGATGGAAAAACGCCCCGCGCCGAAAACGAGTGTCGGCCCGATACTCGCCGTCTTCGAGATTTCGTGACCGAATCGCCGGAGCAGAGAGTTCTTCAGCGACGACCGAGGAAGAAGCCACGCCAGAATGTGAAGCAGTCCAAGCATTTCGGTCTTTCTGCCAAGGCTTCTGCGCATCAGGTCGACGCCATGCTACAGGTGTCGGGCCAGCGAGAGCGGGGCGCCAACGTCATTGGGCACGCCATTGGACGCCGTTGGACACCACTGGACGCCACGGCCGAAAACCATCGGTGGCAACGAAACCGAAAGCCGAATGCAAGACCCTGACCGCGTCGGCGTGGGCTGGGCCGCGAAGTAGGCTGACCGTGTGGCCCTGCCTGCTGACCCCAGCCCTGAACTCCAGTCCTATGCCCATCCGGAACGGTTGGTCACCGCCGACTGGCTGGCCGGCCATCTCGGCGCCTCCGGTCTCGCGGTCGTCGAGTCGGACGAAGACGTACTGCTCTACGACATCGGCCACATTCCGGGTGCGGTCAAGATCGACTGGCACACCGACCTCAACGATCCCAACGTGCGCGACTACATCGACGGCGCGCAGTTCGCCGCGCTGATGGACCGCAAGGGCATCGCTCGCGACGACACCGTGGTGATCTACGGCGACAAGAGCAACTGGTGGGCGGCCTACGCGCTGTGGGTGTTCACATTGTTCGGCCACCCAGACGTCCGTCTCCTCGACGGCGGGCGCGACCTGTGGGTCAACAGCGGTCGGGAGACGACGCTGGAAG
>JAVHWG010000035.1:0-13079 GCA_032159965.1 Mycobacterium sp. | reverse complement strand
CGCTCGATGCGCAGCCGGGACCGATTGTTGGTGGTCCTGGTCAGCGACGAGGTGATGCCGTCGAGCAGTGCAGACATCTCGCGGTCGACGACCACCGCGTAGAGGCCCTCTTTGCCGCCGAAGTGTTCGTAAACGACGGGCTTGGAGACGTTGGCCCGCTGGGCGATTTCTTCGATGGATGTGCCTTCGTAGCCGCGCTCGGCGAACAGCTTCCTCGCGACCTCGATCAGCTGGTGGCGGCGCTCCGCCCCCGTCATCCGCGCGCGTGGGGTCCGCACTTCCTTGTCTGGGGCCGCCACGGGCCTCAGGTTACGCTGTCACACGGTTTTTCTTCCGTCGTGGTGTAATCGGCAGCACCTCTGATTTTGGTTCAGATAGTTCAGGTTCGAGTCCTGGCGACGGAGCGAGGCTTGCCCGAGCGACAATGGGCCAGGAGCGAGGCTTGCCCGAGCGAGCCGCGATAGTGCGGTCTGATACGCATTCACCGGTGTGTCTCGTACGAAACCGCACACTCGCCGGAAGTGAGGCGGAGGACCAGTGACAGGACATTCCGATACGGCCGTGATCGTGCTGGCGGCCGGGGCCGGTACGCGGATGCAGTCGGACACCCCCAAAGTGCTGCACGAGTTGGCGGGGCGCAGCCTCCTGGCGCACGCACTGCTCGCGGTGGTGAAGGTCGCACCGCAGCACCTGGTCGTGGTGCTCGGCCATGACCGCGAGAAGATCGCTCCGGCGGTGGCAGACCTCACCGGCGAGATGGGCCGCGACGTCGCGATCGCCCGGCAGGATCAGCAGCTCGGCACTGGTCATGCCACCGAGTGCGGCCTCGACGCGCTGCCCGCCGGGTTCGACGGAACCGTCCTCGTCACGTCGGGCGACATCCCCCTCCTCGACGCCGACACCCTCGCGGACCTGGTCGCCAGCCACCGGACGCGACGGGCCGCGCTCACGCTGCTGACCACCACGCTGACGGACCCGAGGGGCTACGGGCGCATCTTGCGCACTCAGGACGGCGAGGTCATCGGGATCGTCGAACAGGCCGACGCCACCGCTTCCCAAGCCCAGATCGGCGAGGTCAATGCGGGCGTCTACGCGTTCGACCTGGCGGCGCTGCGCTCGGCGCTCAGCAGACTGAACGAGGACAACGCCCAACACGAGCGCTACCTCACCGACGTGGTGTCGATCCTGCGCCAGGACGGCCTGGCGGTGTACGCCAAGCATGTCTACGACAGCGTGCTGGTCGCCGGAGTCAACGACCGGGTACAGCTGTCGGCGTTGGCGGCCGAGCTGAACCGCCGTATCGTCGCGGCGCACCAGCGGGCGGGCGTCACCGTCATCGACCCGGCCACGACATGGATCGACGTCGACGTGACGGTCGGGCGCGACACGGTGCTCCGGCCGGGCACGCAACTTCTCGGCCGAACCAGCGTCGGCGGCCAGTGCACGATCGGTCCCGACACCACGCTGACCGACGTGACCGTCGGCAACAGCGCTTCGGTGGTGCGCACGCACGCGACATCCGCGGCGATCGGCGACGACGCCGACGTCGGTCCGTTCGCGTATCTGCGGCCTGGGACGGTGCTGGGCGCCAACGGCAAGCTCGGCGCGTTCGTCGAGACCAAGAACGCGACGATCGGCACGGGCACCAAGGTGCCGCACCTGACCTACGTCGGCGACGCCGACATAGGTGACCACAGCAACATCGGCGCGTCCAGCGTCTTCGTGAACTACGACGGTCAGACCAAGCAGCGCACCAAGGTCGGCTCGCATGTGCGCACCGGCTCCGACACGATGTTCGTCGCTCCGGTGAACGTCGGTGACGGCGCGTACACCGGTGCGGGGACCGTGATCCGCGAGGACGTCCCGCCGGGAGCGCTCGCGGTGTCGGCGGGATCGCAGCGCAACATCGAAGGTTGGGTCGAGCGCAAACGCCCGGGCTCGGCCGCGGCGGAGGCCGCGCGCAGGGCCGGCGAAGACGAGGACCGCGAACACGGCACGCCGGACTGAGATGTCGCCAGTAATTCGCTTACCGGCAACCCGGCAGCCGAGAACGTGGTTCGCTACGTACCATTAGGCCGACATTCCCCCGATCCACACCGGCGAGGCACCGTGAGCACCGACTGGACCGATAATCGCAAAAATCTCATGCTGTTCTCGGGTCGTGCGCACCCTGAGCTCGCCGAGCAGGTCGCCAAGGAACTCGACGTACAGGTCACCGCGCAGACGGCGCGTGATTTCGCCAACGGCGAGATCTTCGTGCGCTTCGACGAGTCCGTCCGCGGTTGCGACGCATTCGTGCTGCAGTCACATCCCGCACCGCTGAACAAGTGGCTGATGGAACAGCTGATCATGATCGACGCTCTCAAGCGGGGCAGCGCAAAACGCATCACTGCGATCCTGCCGTTCTATCCGTACGCGCGTCAGGACAAGAAGCACCGCGGCCGTGAGCCGATCTCGGCGCGTCTGGTCGCCGACCTCCTGAAGACGGCGGGCGCCGACCGCATCGTCACCGTCGATCTGCACACTGACCAGATTCAGGGTTTCTTCGACGGGCCCGTCGACCACATGCGCGCCCAGAACCTTCTGATCGGCTACATCAAGGACAACCACCCGACCGACGACATGACCGTCGTCTCCCCCGACTCCGGGCGTGTGCGCATCGCCGAGAAGTGGGCCGACGCGTTGGGGGGCGTTCCGCTTGCCTTCATCCACAAGACCCGTGACCCCCGCGTCCCGAACCAGGTGGTGTCCAACCGGGTCGTCGGCGACGTCCGTGGCCGAACCTGCGTCCTGATCGACGACATGATCGACACCGGCGGCACGATCGCCGGAGCGGTGAAGTTGCTCCATGACGACGGCGCACGCGACGTCGTGATCGCCGCCAGCCACGGCGTGCTGTCCGACCCGGCGCGCGAGCGGCTGGCGGCCAGCGGCGCCAAAGAGGTCATCGTCACCAACACGCTGCCGATCGGCGAAGACAAACAGTTCCCCCAGCTGACCGTGCTGTCCATCGCTCCGTTGCTGGCCAGCACCATCCGCGCAGTGTTCGACAATGGTTCTGTGACAGGTCTTTTCGACGGTGACGCTTGATGACGGAAAGTGCGGCCGTGGTGATCTACCACAATCCACGTTGTTCGACTTCCCGCAATGCGTTGAAGTTGTTGCGCGACAACGGTATCGAACCGCGCGTTGTCGAGTACCTGAAGTCGCCGCCGACGCGCGGGCAATTGGCCGACATGATTCGCGACGCGGAGATCACGGTACGGGCCGCCGTCCGCAAGCGCGAGGCGCTCTACCGTGAACTCGAGCTCGACGATGCCGACGACGACGCCCTGTTGGACGCCATGGCCGCGAATCCGATCCTGATCGAACGGCCTTTCGTGGTCAGCCCCAAAGGCACTCGGCTGGCACGCCCGGTCGAGGTGCTGCACGAGATCCTGTGACGACCCCCGTTCGCAAGAACCGTCCGACCAGCTTGGCGACCATCGCTGTGATGTTGGTCCTTCTCGTCGGCTGCGCCTCCAAACCCACCGACTACCGGGCGGTCTGGTCGTCGTCGTCGACCACCCCGACCACCACGAAAGCCGACCCGTCGCTGCTGCCATACCTGCAGTACTTGCAGGACAAGGGCGTTGACGGCGCAGCAATGACTCCGCAGACCCTCACGGAGCTCACGGTGTCCATGCCGCACCCTCGCGGCTGGGCGGTGGTGACGGACCCAGACCAGCAGGCGGCGTTCGAAATCATCCGCAAAACCGCGGTCGGCGCGTTTCAGCCCATCGCAGTGCTCTTCGTCTACAAGCTCACCGGCGGGGATTTCGATGTCAACGAGGCGCTCAAGAAGGGCTACGGCATGCCCGGAGCGAAGATCGGGCCGTTCCGCGGAATGCCGTCATCGCTGATCGAGGCGACGTACCACGAGGCTTCTGGTCAGGAAGTCCACCGCTACAACCAAATCGTGTTCGCCACCGCGAAACCGCCCGGTAACCAGCGGTATTTGATTCAGTTCTCGGTCACCACCGCCGCTGATCCCCAGCAAGTGCAGGATCCCGATGTGCTCACCATCATCAGGGGTTTCACGGTCGCGGTCCGCTGAGCGCCCCACCCAGCAAACCGGTTATGGTGACCTCCATGAAGGATTGGACTGCCGCCGATCTCCCCTCCTTCGCCGGGCGCACGGTGATCGTCACGGGTGCCAACAGCGGACTCGGCCTGGTCACAGCCCGCGAGCTGGCTCGCGTCGGTGCCCACGTTGTGCTCGCCGTGCGCGACACCGCCAAGGGTGAGGGTGCGGCGGCCGGCATCGCGGGCAGCGTGGAGGTTCGCAAGCTCGACTTGCAGGATCTCAACTCCGTGCACGAGTTCGCCGACGGGGTGACCGAGGTCGACGTTCTCATCAACAATGCGGGCATCATGGGCGTCCCCTACGCGGTGACGAAGGACGGGTTCGAAAGTCAAATCGGGACAAATCATCTCGGTCATTTCGCGCTGACCAATCTGCTACTGCCGAAGGTGTCCGACCGGGTCGTCACAGTGTCGTCGACGTTCCACCGGATGGGCCGCATCAACTTGGCGGACCTGAACTGGAAACGCCGGCGGTATTCGGCGTGGCCGGCCTACGGACAGTCGAAACTGGCGAATCTTCTGTTCACCAGCGAGCTGCAGCACCGGCTCGACAAACTGGGCTCGTCCAAGAGGGCTATCGCCGCACACCCGGGCTACTCGGCCACGAACCTGCAGGGGCACGCCGATGGCAGGTTCAGCCAGGCGTTCATGGCTGTCGGCGGCCGCCTGGTCGCCACCGACGCAGACTTCGGCGCCCGTCAGACACTGTTCGCCGCGACGCAGGACCTGCCCGGCAACACCTACATCGGGCCGCGGTTCGGGATGCGGGGACGCACTCAGCCCGTGGGCCGCAGTGTGCTGGCCCGACAGTCAGGTACGGGCGAAGCGCTGTGGGACCTGTCAGAAGAGCTGACCGGCGCCAAATTTCCGCTTTGAGCGGTCCATCGGATAGCCTGGCGCGGCACGGCGAGGGTGGTACCGCCACCGTTATCGACGGAGTCCGCGCTGAATTTGCGCAGGTTGTCCTCCCACGTGGTGCCACTTACCTGGAAACGTCGGCATAGGAGCAACCCGCATGGCGAGCAAGACCGTCAACAATCTCACCGCTGAGGTGCGCACAGAGACCGGCAAGGGCGCCTCGCGCCGTGCCCGCCGTGCCGGCAAGGTGCCCGCAGTGCTCTACGGTCACGGCGCAGACCCGCAACACCTGCTGCTGTCGGCGCACGACTTCGCCGCCGTCCTGCGGAACTCGGGAACGAACGCCGTACTGACCCTCGACGTGCAGGGCGCTGAGCAGTTCGCCCTCACGAAAGCACTGGAGATCCACCCGATCCGCCGCAATATTCAGCATGCCGATCTACTCGTCGTGCGCCGCGGCGAGAAGGTGATCGTCGACGTGAACGTGATCCTGGAGGGCGAGCCGGCGCCAGGGGCGATGATCACCCAGGACACGTCCACCATCGAGATCGAGGCCGAGGCGCTGTCGATTCCCGACCAGCTGACGCTGTCCATCGAAGGCGCCGAGGAGGGCACTCAGTTCCTGGCCTCCCAGGTGCCGCTGCCCAGCGGTATCACGCTGGTCTCCGACCCCGACATGTTGGTGGTCAACATCGTCACCCCGCAGGCCGAAGAGGAAACCGAAGCCGAGGCTGCCGAAGGAGAAGCGGGCGAAGGTGCCGAGGGCGAGGGCGACGAGGAATCCGCAGAATCGTCCGACGAGTAATCGACGGTCGAGCGGAACCGGGAAATATGCCCGAGCCGATTCTGGTTGTCGGACTTGGCAACCCGGGCCCGGTGTATGCCAAGACCCGGCACAACATCGGATTCGCGGTCGCCGACGTGCTGGCGGCCCGCGCAGGATCGGCCTTCAAGGCGCACAAGAAGTCCGGCGCCGACGTCGCCACCGCGCGCCTGGCCGGACGCGCGGTGATCCTGGGCAAGCCGCGCAGCTACATGAACGAGTCCGGTCGCCAGGTGGCCGCGCTGGCGAAGTTCTATTCGGTGCGCCCCGCCGATCTGGTCGTGATCCACGACGAGCTCGACATCGACTTCGGGCGGATCCGGCTGAAGTTCGGCGGCGGAGTGGCCGGCCACAACGGCCTCCGGTCAGTCGCGGCCTCGTTGAGTAGCAACGACTTTCACCGGGTTCGCGTCGGGATCGGCAGACCGCCGGGGCGCAAGGAGCCTGCGGCCTTCGTGCTGGAGAACTTCACCTCCACGGAGCGCCCCGAGGTGCCGGTCATCTGCGAGCAGGCTGCCGACGCCACCGAGTTGCTGTTGCAAATCGGGCTGCAGGCTGCACAGAACCAGGTCCACGCCTGGTAGCTGTCCGTGTGACGGGCTGCCGACCTCGCGCTAATCGGTGCGTCGCGTCAGGCTCGGCACGATCACCTCGTCGACGAGGGCCTGCACGGTCCGGGCCGAAGGCGAGCGGTTCGGCATGATGGATCGGAATATCAGATATCCGGGAAGCAAATCCCAGAGTTCGTCGTTGACGACGGCATGATCGATCTCACCGCGGTCGACAGCCTCCTGGAGAATACGGTCCATCAACGCTTTCCGTTGGTCCAGGAACTGGTGCTGCATGGCGTCGTTGAGCGCGGGATCGCGTGACGCCTCGACAAGCACTGCGCGAATGGTGCCGGCGTGACCCCGCGCCTGCTCGCATATCGTCTTTCCGACCTGCAGCAGGTCACCCCGCAGCGAACCGGTGTGAGGCTCGACCGCGACCTGACGGACGCCCTCGATGAAAGCGGCCAGCACCAACTCGGCTTTGGACGGCCATCGGCGGTACACGGTGGCCTTGCTGGCCCGGGCGGTCGCGGCGACCGCGTCCAGCGTCAACCTCTCATACCCGTGCTCCTGCAGCAGATTCAGAGTCACCTCGAGCAACTCGACTTCCCGGGGCGACCATGGCGTGGGGTTCGCGACATGATCGGCAACGTGGTTGACAGCTGCCACGATGAAACCAACCTTCTGAATCGGTGCCAGGCTACGGCTTGCCCCGGATAGTCCTGTACCGTACCGTACCGCGATAGAAACCTACAGCAGAAGGGGAATCACCAAGCCCGCGATCGTCATCCCGGTTATCGAAAGGCTCACGGGTGCATCGGATTTCATTGACCCGTCTTCTGAGACGACGGTGGATGGTGTTGGTCGCTGTGGTGGTGATCGCCCTTGCCGGGTTCACGGTCTACAAGCTGCAGGGCATCTTCGGCTCGAACAACAACACGGCAACCCCTCGCGGGGCTGCCGACGAGATCGTGCCGTTCAACCCCAAACACGTGGTCCTCGAAGTGTTCGGCCCGCCGGGCACGGTGGCGAGGATCAGCTACGTGGACGTCGACGCTCAGCCGCAGCGGGTCGACAACGCCGCCCTTCCGTGGTCTTACGACCAAACCACCACCGACCCCGCCGTGTTCGTCAACGTTGTGGCGCAAGGCAATAGCGAGTCCATCGGCTGCCGCATCACCATCGACGACGTCGTCAAGGACGAGAGATCGGTCGACACCATGAACGCCTACACCTACTGCCTGGACAAATCCGGATGACCGAACATCAGGTCCAGCGCCAGTCGCTGCCGCACCGGATCGCGCACGCAATCCGGATTCTCTCGGTCCCGATCGTGCTGTTGTGGCTGGCTGCCGCGGCGATCACGAATGTGTTCGTGCCACAGCTGGAGAAGGTCGGCGAACAGCACAACGTCGCTTTGAGTTCCCCCGCCGCGCCGTCGCTGCAGGCGATGAAACACATCGGCAAGGTGTTTCACGAGTTCGACACGGACAGCTCCGCAATGATCGTGCTGGAGGGCGACAAGCCGCTCGGGCCGGATGCGCACAAGTTCTATGACACCTTGCTTCAGCGAATCACCCAGGATCACACGCACGTTCAACACGTCCAGGACTTCTGGGGAGATCCGCTCACCGCGGCGGGCTCACAGAGCGCCGACGGTAAAGCCGCTTACGTGCAGGTGTATTTGACCGGAAACCAGGGCGAGGCACAATCGCTGGAGTCCGTCGACTCGCTCCGCAAGATCGTGGAGAACACGCCCCCGCCGCAGGGCGTGAAGGCTTATGTCGCCGGGCCCGCGCCCCAGATCGCCGATCAATTCGAGGTGGGAAGCAAGAGCACGCTCTTTGTCACTGCCCTGACGGTTCTGGTGATCGCCGTCATGTTGCTCATCGTCTACCGCTCGCTGGTCACGATGATCGTCCTGCTCGTCACGGTCCTGGTAGAACTGGCGGCGGCACGCGGTTTCGTGTCCTTCCTGGCGAATTCCGGCATCATCGGACTGTCGACGTACGCGACGAACATCCTCACGTTGCTGGTGATCGCGGCCGGGACGGACTACGCCATATTCTTCGTCGGCCGCTATCACGAGGCCAGAGGCAACGGCGAAGACCGTGAAAGTGCTTACTACAACACGTTTCACGGCACCGCGCATGTGGTATTGGGCTCCGGACTCACCGTCGCCGGCGCTGTCGCCTGTCTGAGCTTCACCCGGCTCCCGTACTTCCAAAGCCTGGGTATCCCTGCGGCCATCGGCATTTTGGTCGCGCTGCTGGCCGCCCTCACGCTGGCGCCCGCGGTTCTGACCCTGGCCGGCCATTTCGGCCTGCTCGATCCCAAGCGCAAGACCCGCACCCGCGGATGGCGCCGTATTGGCACCGCCATTGTGCGCTGGCCCGGACCCATTCTCGTCGCCAGTCTCGCAATTGCTTTCATCGGACTGCTCGCGCTACCCGGATACAAGACCAGCTACAACGACCGCCCGTACATGCCAGCCGACGCACCGGCCAACGTCGGCTACACCGCCGCAGAACGGCATTTCCCGACGGCCCGGCTGAACCCCGAACTGCTGATGATCGAGAGCGATCACGATCTACGCAACCCGACCGACATGATCCTGCTGGAACGAGTCGCCAAGTACGTCTTCCACACCACGGGTATTGCGTTGGTGCAGTCGATCACCCGACCGCTGGGCACCCCCCTCGACCATTCCTCGATTCCGTTTCAACTCAGCGCGCAGAGCATCGGCCAGATCGAGAACCTGCCGTTTCAACAAGACCGTGCGGGCGACCTGATCAAGCAGGTGTCCGAAATCGACAAGACGATCAACGTGCTGCGCCAGCAGTATGCCCTCCAGCAGCAGAGCGCCGACGCCACGCACGAGCAGGTCGAGGCATTTCACGAGACGGTTGCCGTGGCGCAGGATCTGCGTGACAAGATAGCCAACTTCGACGACTTCTTCCGGCCGCTGCGCAACTATTTCTATTGGGAGCCACACTGTTTCGACATTCCGGTGTGCGCCGCACTGCGGTCCATCTTCGACGCGCTCGACGGCATCGACGAACTGACCGACCAGTTGGCGAACGTCACGGCGAGCCTGGACAAATTGGATGCGCTGCAGCCAAAGCTCGTCGCGTTGATACCGCAGCAGATCGACAGCCAGCAGACCAATCGCGACCTGACGATGACCAACTACGCCACCACGTCGGGAATCTACGGCCAGAACGGCGCGTCACTCGAGAACGCGACGGCGTTGGGGCAGGCCTACGACGCGGCCAAGACCGACGACTCCTTCTATCTGCCGCCGGAAGCTTTCAGCAACTCCGAGTTCCAGCGCGGCATGAAACTTTTTCTCTCGCCGGACGGCAAAGCGGCCCGCATGATCATCACCCATGACGGCGATCCCGCCACCCCCAACGGAATCTCGCACATCGACGCGATCAAACACGCGGCGGCGGAGGCGGTCAAAGGCACACCGCTGGCCGGCTCCCATATCTACGTCGGTGGCACCGCGGCCACGTACAAGGACATCCAGGACGGCGCGAGTTACGACCTGTTGATCGTCGGCATCGCGGCGCTGAGCTTGATTCTGCTGATCATGCTGATCATCACCCGATCTCTGATCGCCGCGCTTGTCATCGTGGGCACGGTGGCACTGTCACTGGGCGCCTCGTTCGGGCTGTCCGTGCTGGTCTGGCAATACATCCTGGGCATCCAGCTGTACTGGGTGGTGCTGGCGCTCGCGGTCATCCTGCTGCTGGCCGTGGGCTCGGACTACAACCTGTTGCTGATCTCGCGCTTCAAAGAGGAAATCGACGCCGGCCTGAAGACGGGCATCATCCGCGCGATGGCCGGTACCGGTGGCGTGGTCACCGCCGCCGGCCTGGTGTTCGCCGCGACCATGTCTTCGTTCGTGTTCGCCGATCTGCAGGTGCTCGGTCAGGTCGGCACCACGATCGGCTTGGGCCTGCTCTTCGACACACTCATCGTGCGCTCGTTCATGACTCCGGCGATCGCCACACTGCTGGGGCGCTGGTTCTGGTGGCCGCAGATCGTGCGGCCCCGACCCGCGAGCCAGATGCTGCAGCCGTATGGAACGCGATCATCGGTCCGTGAGCTGCTGGACCGGCAAGCCGTGACGTCGACGATCAGGGAATGAGTCAGTCGGCAGTACGGCGCGTGTAGGCATGCAGCGCCACCGGCGCGAAGACGGCAGTCAAAATCAGCGACCAGACGACGGTCGAGAGCACCGGGTGATGTAGCGGTAGCTGCGCGCCAGCCGGTGCGGGCGGGCCGTTGCCCCAGAGCTCGCGCATGGCCTGAGCCAGCGACGACACCGGGTTCCATTCGGCGATCACCCGCAGCCAGTGCGACATCGGCTCCGTGGGGGCAAACGTGTTGGCCAGGAAAGTGATCGGAAACAGCACCGTGAACATCACGCCGTTAACCGCCTCCACCGACCGCATCAACGACCCGATCAGAATGCCGAACCAGATGATGCCGAACCCGAACACCAGCACCAGCGCAAAAGCCAGCACCGCATCAGCGACGCCGCCGCGAATGCGCCAGCCGATCGCCAGGCCGGTGAGCGCCATCACCACGATCCCGAGCGACGAATGGATGAGGCCTGCCACGCTGCGGCCGATCAGCACCGAGGACCGGGCGATCGGCAACGACCGGAACCGGTCGATGATGCCCTTCTCGATGTCGTTGGTGATTCCGGATGCGACGACGAACGCCGAGAACACGATGGTCTGCGCCTGAATGCCGGGCAACAGGAATTCGCGATAGGACTGGCCACCGGTGTTCGTGATCGACGCGCCGAACACGAACGCGAACAGCAGCACGAACATGATCGGTTGCGCGGTAACGTCGCTCAGCATCTCCGGCATCCGCTTGGTGTGGATCATGTTGCGCTTGACCATGATCCAGGACTGCTGGACGACGTTGGTAGGATGAGTGACCGGCCGGCCCGCTCGGGTGGGTGGCCGTTGTGCTACGGCGGTCATGCCGACACCTCCTCAGCGGCATCAGATTCGGCCCGATGGCCGGTGAGTGACAGGAAGACGTCGTCGAGGCTTGGCCGCGACAGCCCGATGTCGTCGACGTTGATGCCGCTGTCGCTCAGCCATCCCGCCACCCGGGTCATCGTCGCCAGGCCGTCCGCAGGCGTGGTCAGCTGACGCTTGCCGGCGTCGACGAACACCTCTGCACCGGTCTTGCGAAGCAGCGCGGTGGCATCAGGAAGGTCGTCGGCACGGGACACCGTCACCACCAGGCTGGCGCGGCCCGCCCGCTGTTTCAGTTGCAGCGGTGTGCCTTCGGCGATGATCCGGCCCTTGTCCATCACGACGATGGTGTCGGCCAGCTGATCGGCCTCCTCGAGATATTGCGTGGTGAGCAGCAGCGTGGTGCCACCGGCCACCAGATCACGCAGCACCTCCCACAAGTCGTTGCGGCTGCCCGGGTCCAATCCCGTGGTGGGCTCGTCGAGGAACAGCACCGGCGGGCCGGCCAAGAGGCTGACAGCCAGATCGAGGCGCCTGCGCATCCCCCCGGAATAGGTCTTGACCGGACGGTCCGCGGCGTCAGCGACCGAAAACTGATGCAGCAGTTGGTCACTCACCCGGGCGAGCTCGCGTCGCCGGATTCCGTACAGCCCGCCGATCATCCGGATGTTCTCCCGGCCGGTCAACAGCTCGTCGACCGTGGCGACCTGGCCGGTCAACCCCATGTTGCGCCGCACCATGTCCGGCTGGTCGCGGACGTCGTAGCCGGCCACCCTGGCCGTACCGCTGGTGGGCTCGGTCAGCGTGGTCATCATCCGCACCGTGGTGGTCTTGCCCGCGCCGTTGGGGCCGAGCAGACCCAGCACCGCACCTTGCGGCACGGTGAAACTCACGCCGTCGACTGCGAGTTCGGCGCCGAATTTCTTGACCAGATCGATTGCTTCGATGGCCGGAGGTGAACCGGGCATGGGCACGACCGTATCCGAGACGGCCGACACGCGGCCATTCGTTTTGCTGCGCCAGGACTCGGGTCGCCGAGAACCTGTCCTGCAGCTAGCTGACCAGCGACACCGAGTTCGCGCGGCGCAGCTTGCCGGACGGGGTCTTCGGGATCGTCCCGGGCCCCAGGACGACGACGTTGCGCGGCCGCACGTCGACCTCCGTCACGACCTCGTGGGCCACCTGGTGTTCGATGCGGCGGACCTCCGCCGGGTCTTCCCAGGCGTTGGACTCGACGGCGACCGCGAACGTCTCACGAGAATGCCCGGCATCGAGTCGCACGGCCACGGCGCACCCGGGCCGGACGCCCTCGACGCGTCCCGCGGCGCGCTCGATATCCGTCGGATAGATGTTGCGGCCGGCCATGATGATCACGTCTTTCACCCGGCCGCAGACCACTACGTGGCCGTTCTCCATCAAGTAGCCGAGGTCACCGGTGTCATACCATCCGTGTTCGTCCTGAGCCGGGATGTAGCCGCCCATGGTGAGGTAGCCGGGCGTCAGCGATTCGCCGCGAAGCTCGATCACACCTACGCCCCGCGCGGGCATGATGTTGCCGTGCTCGTCGACGATGCGTGCCTCGAGGTCCTTGAGCAGGGGGCCGAGGGTGGCGAGCCTGCGGGTGTTTCCCTTGGTGGCCGGTACGGCGCGGCGCAGGGCGGCCATCAGATCCGCGTCGACCTCGTCGACTACCAGTCCGGCGCCGCACTCGGAGAA
>JAVHWG010000634.1:0-3137 GCA_032159965.1 Mycobacterium sp. | reverse complement strand
AACGCATCCTCGGCAAGGCACTGCGCCACGAGCTCACCCGCCACCGCGACGGGCTCGTCATCGCCACCAAAGGCGGCCTGCGACAGACCCATTCCGGCCTCGTCCGGGATGCCAGGCCGGAGTGGCTACGCAAAGGGGTGGACGCAAGCCTGACCGCCCTGGGTATCGATCACATCGACCTGTATCAGGTGCACTGGCCCGATCCGTCGGGAGTTGCCGCGGAGACCGCTGGCGCCCTTCGCGACCTGGTCATCGCAGGCAAGATCGGTCATGTCGGCGTCTCGAATTACAACGCCGAACAGATCGCCGAATTTTCTGCGATCCTCCCGGTGGAGACGTTGCAGCCGCCCTATCACCTTTTCCGTCGCGAGATCGAGGAGGAGGTTCTGCCGTACTGCCTCGACCACGACATCGGCGTGCTCGTGTATGGGCCCTTGGCACACGGGCTCCTGACCGGCACGCTGAGCGTTCATACCGCCTTCGCCGATGACGACTGGCGCGCCACGAGCGCGGTGTTCAGGGGTGGGACGTACCGACGCAACCTGGCATCGGTGCGGGGATTGGAGAAGTTCGCCGCAAACCGGGGCATCTCCGTCAGTCAGGTGGCCATCGCGTGGACGCTGGCGAACCCGGCCGTGCACGTCGCGATCGTCGGTGCCCGGCAGGTCAATCACATCGAAGACAGCGTGCGCGCCGTCGACATCTCGCTCACCGACTCAGATCTCGATGAGATCGACACGATCATGGCTGAGGCCACGCCGGTCACCGGACCGTCCCCGGACGGCATGCCATGACCCCGGAAGAGCGGCAGGAGGTGACTGTTGCCGTGCTGGGGACCGGGACGATGGGCGCTCCGATCGCCCGCAACCTACTCCATGCCGGCTTCACCGTGCGAGTGTGGAACCGCAGCATCGCCAAGACCGCGATCGTCGGAGGCGATGCAGTTCGCACGTCCACCCCGTCGGAGGCCGCAACCGAAGCCGACGTGTTGATCACCATGCTCGCCGACGGTGCCGCCGTCGAGGAGGTGATGACTGGACCGACGGGTGCGCTGTCGATGGCTGCGGCGGGCGCGATATGGATCCAGATGAGCACCATCGGTGCCGAGTGGACGGACCGTCTGGCCAGCTTGACGGCCAGTCATGGCGTCGCGTTCGTCGACGCCCCGGTATCGGGCAGTTCGGCAGCCGCGGAGGCGGGCGAATTGGTCGTCCTCGCCTCCGGTGCTACGACGGTCCGCCCGCGGGTGGAGCCGATCTTCGACGTACTGGGACATCAAACGCTCTGGCTGCACCGCACTGGGGACGGCAGCCGGCTCAAGCTCGCGCTCAACAATTGGTTGGCGGTGCTCGTGGAGGGCATGGTCGAAACCCTCACGCTCAGCGAAGCGCTCGGCATCGATCCGCACCTTGTTCTC
Source organism: Mycobacterium sp. (assembly GCA_032159965.1). Lineage (GTDB taxonomy): Bacteria > Actinomycetota > Actinomycetes > Mycobacteriales > Mycobacteriaceae > Mycobacterium. The sequence continues at coordinate 1,720 of JAVHWG010000634.1, read as the reverse complement.
GAGGCGATCGGCGACGGGCCGATGGCGTCGCAATACGCCTTGGCCAAGGGCGAGGCGATGCTCAACGGCGAGTTCGTACCCGGCTTCCCTCTGCGGCACGCAACCAAGGACGCAGAGCTCGCGCTGAACGCTGCCCACCGGCACGGGGTCGAACTTCCGCTGACGGACGCACTATTGCCGCGTTGGTACCAGGCCATCGCCGCAGACCATGGGGGCGATGACGTCGCGTCTGCCGTCACCGCAGCAGCGACCACGGCGTCACCACTCGGCCACCGGCTGACGGCCGCCGCATCATGACGCTGTCTGACAGTGCTGAAATAGAAACGAGTGCAACGCATCCCGCGATCGATCCCCATGCGTCGCGCATCACCAACCGATTGAACTGGCTGCGCGCGGGTGTGCTGGGAGCAAATGATGGAATCGTGTCTACTGCCGGTCTGGTGATGGGCGTGGCCGCGGCTACCACGACGAGTTCGGTGATATTCACTGCCGGACTGGCCGGCCTGGTCGCGGGGGCGGTCTCGATGGCGCTGGGCGAATACGTCTCAGTGAGCACGCAACGCGACACACAGCGGGCGCTCCTACAGAAAGAGTGCCGAGAGCTCGACGAGATGCCCGAGGCCGAGTTCGAAGAACTGGCAGGGCTTTACGCTGCGAAGGGGCTCAGCGCGGAGACCGCGCGCCAGGTGGCCAGGGAACTGACGGAGCGCGACGCCTTCGCTGCCCACGTCGACGTGGAACTGGGAATCGACCCGGACGACTTGTCCAACCCATGGCAGGCGGCAGTCTCGTCAGCGGTCGCGTTCACGTTGGGCGCGCTCGTTCCCTTGATTGCGATCTTGGTTCCTCCTGCCGGTATGCGTGTCCCGGTGGCTTTTCTGTCGGTGTTGATTGCGCTAGTGCTGACCGGGACGGTGAGTGCGTTCTTGGGCGGCACCCGCAGGGGCCGAGCTGTCCTGAAGGTAGTACTCGGCGGAGCGCTAGCGATGCTCGTGACATACGGAATCGGGCAGATCGTCGGAACGACGATTTGAGAGTGGGTGCTAGAAGTGCGTGTAGCGCGCAGGTTCGATGTAGAGGCGGTGTCGCCACTGCTGAGCACCTGCGTGGCCGGTCTGTTGGTGCGCCCCAAGGCCCCGCCCCTGGCTATCGGCATCGCGGTCGCCGCATCGTTCATCGGTGCGGAGACACTCCTGGCGCACGTGCTCGAGAGGATTTTTCCGGGGATGCCGTTCGGTGTCGTCTTCTTGCTCGGCGTCTTGGTGGTGTCTGCCGGGTGGGAATTCGGATTGGCGCTGTCGACGACGGTGGTGAGCGCCTTTGTCTACGCGTTCATCCATCTCGACGCCGACGGGAGCATCTTCCCCATTACGAACGAGGACTGGGTGGCGATCGTCATCTTCGTGCCCATCGCGCTGTTGGCCAACGTAATGGGGGGCCAGGCGCGATTGCGAGCCGCCGAGGCAAACCGGCGTCGCCGGGAAGCTGAAGCAAGCCGTGACGAACTGCGGGTGCTCGCCGACCAGCACGCCGCGCTGCGACGCATCGCGACTTCGGTTGCACGCGCAGTGCCGCCACCAGAGGTGTTCTCAGCGGTAGCGGAGGAGTTGGCCCGGTGCCTCGAAGTTACCCACGCGACTCTGGTCCGCTATGAGGCCGACGGTGGGGCGGTTCTGCTCGCCAGCCACGACGATCGGGGGGCGCAGAGGAGGATGCCGGC
>JAVHWG010000608.1:0-3968 GCA_032159965.1 Mycobacterium sp. | reverse complement strand
ATCCGGCGTGATCGCCGAGCTGGGTGACGGCGTCACCGGATGGACGCTCGGCCAGGAAGTTTGCGCCCTCTTGGCGGGCGGCGGCTACGCGGAATACACGTCGGTACCCGCCCCCCAGATCATGCCGGTGCCCGACAGCGTCGATCTGGTCACTGCCGCCAGCCTGCCGGAGGTCGCGTGCACGGTCTGGTCGAACATCGTGATGACTACCGGCCTGAAACCCGGGCAAACGGTGCTGTTCCACGGCGGCGGCAGCGGGATCGGCACTCACGGGATTCAGGTAGCTAAGGCGCTGGGCGCCCGGGTCGCCGTTACGGCGGGGTCGACGGAAAAACTCGAGACCTCGCGTGCCCTGGGTGCCGACATCACAATCAACTACCGCGACGAGGACTTCGTGGCCCGTGTTCGCGACGAAACGGGCGGGGCGGGCGTCGACGTGATCCTCGACATCATGGGTGCGGCCTACCTCGATCGGAACATCGACGCACTCGCGGCGGGCGGCCGTCTGGTGGTGATCGGCATGCAGGGTGGAGTGAAGGCTGAGTTGAACCTCGGCAAGCTGCTCGGCAAGCGCGCGGGCGTCATCGCCACCGCGCTGCGGGGACGGCCCGTAGACGGAAACGACGGAAAGGGCGCAATCGTCGCGCAGGTCGTCGAGCATGTGTGGCCGATGATCGCCGCCGCCCAGGTTCATCCGGTGGTCGGTGCAGTGCTGCCCATTGAGCAGGCCGCCGACGCGCACCGGTTGTTATCGTCGGGCGAGGTGACCGGGAAAGTGGTTCTGCGAGTGGCGGATTAACCCAACGACGCCAGCGCGCGCACCAGCTGGTCTACTTCCGCTGTCGTCGAGTAATGCGCAAGTCCGATGGACACCGCACCGCCGATGTCGCTGACGCCGATCAAATCGAGCACGCGAGAGGTGGCGTTGGAGATCGCGCAGATTCCGTTGTCGGCCAGGCGCTGGACGACCCGCTCGGCGGGCACGTCGCTGACCGCGAAGCTCAGCACCGGAATGTGTGCCTCCGGGGATCCCAGCACCATGACCCGCGGCAACGACCGCAGCGAGACCAGCAGGTAGTCGAAGACCCGGTCCATGTACAGACCCGCCGATTGCATCGAGAAAGACAGGCGTTGCCGGCGCGTGCCGGAAGCAGCCTCGTCCAGTGAGGCCAAGTACTCGATGCTGGCGACGACGCCGGCCAGCAACCCGAACTGATGCACACCCGTCTCAAGACGCGCGGGACCGGATGCGTTGGCCGTCAGCGACATTGACGCGAAGGTATCGATTGCCGAGGGTTCGCGGAACACCAGCGCCCCGATCGGCGGACCGCCCCAGGCGACTGCGTTCACCGCGACCACGTCGGCGTCCAACTCGTCGATGTCCATCAACCGGTAGGGAGCGGCCGCAGAATGGTCGACCACCACCAGTCCACCGGCGTCGTGCACCAGTTTGGTGACCGACCGCAAGTCGGTGACGGTGCCCAGCGTCGACGATGCCGAGGTGATGGCCACCAGCCGGGTGCCTTTGGTGACCAGGCTTTCCCATTGCCACACCGGCAGGTCACCCGTCTCGATGTCGACCTCGGCCCACTTGATTTTGGCGCCGTAACGGTTTGCTGCGCGCAACCACGGAGCAATGTTCGCCTCGTCGTCGAGGCGTGAGACGACGACCTCGTACCCCAATCCGGCGCGCGAGGCCGACGCGTCCGCGAGCGTCTTCAGCAAAACCGCGCGGTCGGCTCCCAGGACCACTCCGCGTGGATCCGCGTTGACCAGATCGGCGACTGCCTGTCGGGCCGCCTCGAGCACCGCGGCGCTGCGGCGGGCGCCGGGATGAGGCCCCTGGCTCTCGGGTCGCGAGCCACGGAAGGCGGTGGAGACCGTCGTCGCAACAGAGTCGGGGATGAGCATGCCCAGCTGTGCGTCGAGGTGGACCCAACCGTCGCCCAGCGAGGGGTGCAACCCGCGCACCCGGGCAACGTCGTAAACCATGTAGGCCACCCTCAGAGCGTCACTGGATCTGACTTTCCGACCCACTCGCCGGCGGCGCCCGACCCTACCGAGCCGCAACAGAGCGGGCCACCTGGCCAGCCATACTAGTCCAGTGATGTTGGCTCTCGGAGCGCTACCAGCGCTGTTGCTGCTGATCGTGCCGGGGGCCCTCATCGGAATCGCTGCACGGCTACCGTGGCCCGTCGCGATCGCCGTTGCACCGGCATTGACCTACGGTCTCGTAGGTCTGGCAATCGTGCCCTTCGGGGCGATCGGCTGGCCCTGGAACGGGTGGACAGCGTTGTTTGCTTTGGCTGTCGTGCTCGCCGTCGCGATCGGTTTGCGGGTGGTGCTGTCGCGCTACCGCGATCGCGACGCCGAGAGCCTGGCCGTGTCGACATTGCCCGCGGTGACGGTCGCGGCCGGCATTGCGTGCGGCGCCGCGCTGATCGGTGCTGCGGTCGTGATCGGACTTGTGCACTGGCAATCGATTCCGAGCACCTGGGATGCCGTCTGGCACGCCAACGAGGTTCGGTACATCCTCGACACCGGTCAGGCTTCGCCCACGCGCATGGGAGAGCTGCGGAACGTCGAAACCCATGCACCGCTGTACTACCCGTCGGCGTTCCACGCGCTCACGGCCGTTCTGAGCCAGCTCACCGGCACGTCGGCGACCACCGCGTACACGCTGAGCTCGGTCGTGTCGGCGGTATGGCTGGTCCCTGTCAGCGCCGCAGCGTTGACCTGGCAATTTCTGCGGTCGCGCACCTCTGAATGGCGAACCGCCGGATGCGCGGCAGCAGCCGCGGCGATGTCGGCGTCGTTCACCGCGCTGCCGTACGTCGAGTTCGACACGGCGTCGATGCCCAATCTCGTTGCGTACGGGATCGCCGCCCCGACCATGGTCCTGGTGGTCTCCGTGCTGCGGCACCGCGATCGCGTTCCGGTCGCGGTACTGGCGTTGGTGGGCGTCTTCTCCGTGCACACAACAGGCGGCGTGGTAGTCGCGCTGTTCACCGGGGCATGGTGGGCCTGCGAGGCCCTGTGGCATCCGATCCGTAGCCGTCTGGCAGACGTCGCAACGTTGCTGATGGTAGGTCTGCCTGCCGCGCTTCTCTTGCTGCCGCAGTTCCTCGGCGTCCTCAAGCTCACCGACATCATCGCCGGCCACGCGTTCACCGCCGGCGTGGGCCGCAAACGGGCACTGTTCAACGCCGTCGTCGGCCACACCCGCCACCTGAACGACTTCCCCGTGCAATGGGCGGCGATAGCGCTCGCGGGCGTCGGCTTCCTGATCCTGCTGGTACGCCGGATCTGGTGGCCGCTGGCCGTCTGGCTGATCCTGGTCGCCGCCGCCGTGCACTCGGCAGCGCCATACGGAACTTTCGTGGGCAGGCTGGTGTCGAAGTTCAGCGACCTGTTCTACAGCGATCCGCGCCGGCTGTTCGCGGTGATCACACTCCTGCTGGCGCCGATGGCAGGCGTCGCCCTGTTCACCGTCGCCGCCGCTGTGGTTGCCGCTTCGCGCCGAGTGATCGGCCGCCGCGTATCCGTGCCGCCGCCGGTGTGGGCGGGCGTCACCGCGGCGATCGTCCTGGCGGTCAGCGTTGGATACGGATTGGTCTACTTCCCCCGGCACCAGTATCTGATGGGCCAGAAGTACGACTCGGTGATGATCGACCACAAAGACCTGGAGGCCATGGCCTACCTCGCGACGCTGCCGGGCGCCCGGGACACGCTGATCGGCGACGCCAACACCGATGGCACCGCATGGATGTACGCCGTCGCCGGTCTGCGCCCACTGTGGACGCATTACGACTATCCGGTGCAGCAGGGTCCGGGCTATAACCGGTACATCTTCTGGGCGTACGCCGACGACGCGGACTCCGACCCGCGCGTCGCAGAAGCAGTGCGAGCGCTGGGCATTCGATACGTGATGACCAGCACCCCGGTGGTCCGTGAGTTCGTGATGCCCG
>JAVHWG010000564.1:0-2900 GCA_032159965.1 Mycobacterium sp. | reverse complement strand
GGATGTCGGTCTTCACACTCGGCCACGAGGTGATGGTCCGCCCACGCAGGACGTCGGCATCCACCAGCGTCCAGGGACCGTGGCAGATCACCGCCACCGGCTTGCCGGCGTCGAAAAAGCTCTTGGCGAAGTCCACGGCGTCGGAGTTGGCCCGCAGATTGTCCGGATTGGCCACGCCCCCCGGCAGCACCAGGCCCGCATAGTCCGCGGCGTCGGCTTCTCCTGCCGCCTTCTCTGCCTCGAAGGTGTCCGCCTTGTCCAGATGGTTGAAGGCCTGCACCTTGCCGACCTCGGTGGAGATCAGCTCCGGCGTGCCGCCGGCCTCCGTCACCGCTTTCCACGGCTCCGTCAGCTCCACCTGTTCAACGCCTTCCAGTGCAACCAGGAAGGCGACCTTCTTGCCTTGAAGTTGGGTCGTCATCATTTCTCCCGTGTCGAGTCTTGCGATTCGACGAAGGCATACCCGTTGATGACCGGGCTATCACTTACTGATTCGCAGAAACCGCATCCTGCGGGTCGGTGTGCACCGTGTCCTCGGCGTGTTCGTCGCGTCGGGTGATGAAGACACCGAGGACCGCGCCGATCACGCACACGATCGCGGTGGCGGTGAAGATGTCGTGGTACTGGGTCATGTACGCGGTCTGGGCGTTCCTCGAGATGCTGGCGAGGATCTCGGCCTTCGTCGTCCCCTCCACAGGCAGGTTTTCCAGCAGCTGATTGAGGCGGTACAGCCCCCATGCGGTCAGCGCCGCGAATCCCACCAGCATGCCGATCATCCGGGCCACCACCACCGCGGCCGACGCGATGCCGTGCTGGGAAGGCGGCACGGCCCGCAGGGTGGCCGACGTCAGGGGAGCGATGACCAGCCCCAGCCCGATACCGGCGAGCACGAGGTCGGTATCGAGAGTGGGCAGCGTGAACAAGAACAGATCGTGGCTCGACGAGAGCACATCGGCTTGCCATTGCGCCACAAGCCAATACGCACCGGCGGCGATCAGAAGCCCGACACCGGTGACGATTCGGTCGCCGACCCTGGTGGCGATCCAGCCGCCGACGAGGGCGCCGATGGGCAGCGCGATCAGGAACCGCAGCAACAGGAATGCCGCCTGATTGTTGTCCTTGTCCAGCAGACCCTGCGCGAAGAGTTCGACGTCGACCAGCGTCACCATCAGGGCCGCGCCTGCCGTCATGGAGGCACCCAAAGCGCACAGGAACGGCCGGAACCGCACACCGGCGGGCTCGATCAGCCGGGTGCGGGCGAATCGCTCCCACAAGGCGAACATGATCATCACGACGAGCGCGCCGGCCAGCACCGGCCAACCCCAGCTGGGCAGTACGCGTTGGGCGTTCGGTTCCGGGTTGTACAGGCCGACGACCATCAGACCCAGCGCGATCGCCAGCAGCACGCCGCCGACGACGTCGACCCGCTCCCGTGGGCCGTCGGTCTTCTGCTGCGACGGAAGGCTGAAGTGGATCATCACCATCGCGATCGCCGCCAATGGCACGTTGATCCAGAACACGTCGCGCCAGTCCCGCAGCAGCCAGACGATGAAGATGCCGTACATCGGTCCCAGCACGCTGCCGAGCTCCTGCGCCGCGCCGACACCACCCAGCACCGCGGCCCGCTTGCGGGCGGCCCACAGGTCGCCGGCCAGCGCGAGTGTGACGGGAAGCAGTGCACCGCTGGCGACGCCCTGGATGACGCGGCCGACCACGATCATCGGCACGTCGTCGGACATCGCGGTGACGACTGAGCCGACGGCGAACGCCGCGAGGCTGCCCTGGATGAGGAGTTTTCGGCCGAATCGATCCGACGCGCGACCGAGCAGGGGCATCGCCGCGATATAGCCGAGCAGGTACCACGTGACGATCGGCGTGATGCGCTGAATGTCGTCGTACCCGTCGATCCCGACGCCCGCCATGATGTCCCGGAAGAGGGTGACGACGACGTAGGTGTCCAGGGCGCCGAGCAGCACCGCGAGGCTGCCGGCAGAGATCGCGACGGTGCGGTTACCCCTCATCAGGCGGGTGGGTTCACCGTGACGGTCTTGCCCCAGTCCGACATCGTCATGGTCACCGAGCTGCCCTGCACCGCCTCCAGCTGCGCCTGGAGGAGTTCGTGGTTGCCGTTCTCACGAATCCAGGCCGTCCCCGGTACCGAGTCAGTGACCTCGAGCTGTGGCGCGATCGCGTTGACCGCGTCCTTGCTGACCTGGCCCGTGATCTTCACCGCCTCGGTGCCGTTGATCTTCTCGCGGCCGTCCGCTTTGGGATTGGTGAAGTTGCTGAGCACGTTCGCCAACCCCTGGTCGGGGTTGAGGATCAGTCCCACGTCGTAGATGTCTTTGGCGGGACCGAAATTCTGCAGCTTGCCGCCCTTGGTCAGGGGCACATACAGGTCGCCGTTGACGACGACGAAGTCACGCTCGACGGCCTGCCCGCCGAGGACGACTTTGGCGGTTCCCTGGGCCGCGACCGCAGGGACGTTCGTCAGGTCGCCGCTCAGAGTTTCGATCGGAAGCTTTTCCTGCAGGCCCTTGTCGACCTTGAGTTCGAGGTGCACGCTCTGCTGACCCCGCGTGGCCTCACTGGACTGCTTGAGCAGTGCGCTGGCGTCGGGCAGCGGTGAGCCGGAGGACGAATCGCCCGAACTGTCCGAGGACTTCGAGCAACCCGCGATCAATCCGGCGGACAGCGCGACGATGGCGATCGCAGTGGCAGTTGTTCGCAGTGACATGTCCTGAATGGTAGAGGGTCGAAGCGACAGGCCCGGTGCGCGCACTAGCCTGAAGCGGTGTTCACAGGCATCGTCGAAGAGGTCGGACGGGTCGTCGAAAAGATAGATCTGCCCGACGCGGTGCGACTGAAAATCCGTGGTCCCGTGGTCACCAGTGACGCGA
>JAVHWG010000554.1:0-2875 GCA_032159965.1 Mycobacterium sp. | reverse complement strand
CCGGTCAGCCGCTCCCAGACCTCGGCGTCCTTCTCGTCCTGCAGACGGTTCCAATTGATGGCCGAAACACGGTCGATCAGCTTCATTCCATCAGACACTAGGACCTCATTCCACCGCAGAAAGTGTGTTCGCCAGACCGGCAATTCAGACACTACCTCTGGGGTCCGACAACGGCGCGTAACACAACACCTTGTGTCCGCGTGTCTTCCGCGACGCTGCGTCCAGTGGTTCGTCGAAGGGCTACCCAGGCCACGCCACCCCATGCGTCGGAGCGGCCGTACCGGCAGGTCATGGCGTTCCGCGTCACGCCGCTTGCCCACGCGCTCCGGGCAAACATCGGACGGGTGGCGTGACCGGCGCATTGTCGGACGCCTCAACTGAGGCGAGGAACTGTGGTGTCAGGCCACCGTCTCGCGGCGACGGACACCCTCGTGCAGGGGCAGATCTGGGTCGATCTTGATGCCGAGCAGCTCGCACGTGCCGTAGATCGAGCTCAGCATGATCGTCGACATGTGAGCAATGAAATCGTCGGGGGGCATCCGGCGCGGACTGTCGACTTCCGACCCAAGCCACCAGTCGGTCGCCGCTGCGGCGGCCCCATAGGTGGTGAATGCCGACAGCTCGATGGCGGCACCGTCGAGCTCCATCTCGCGCAGCTCGTTGTTGAACATGGTGGCCATCGCCAGCGTGATCTCGCGTCCTTCGTTGAGCGCGCGCATGGTCGACTCGCTCTGCTCGGCGAAGCGGCCCTGGATGATGAAGCGGCAGATGTTGGGGTGCTGATCGACCAGGAGAACGTACTGTTCGACGCTGCGCCGGATGACCTCGCGAGCGGGATCGGACGCCAGGTTGATGGTCGGGATGATGGCGGCCCACAACATGTCGCGGAGTCGCTCACCGATGGCCTGGAACAGGTCCGACTTGTCGGTGAAGTGCCGGTAGATCTTGGGCTTGGCGGTGCCGGCTTCCTCGGCGATCTCGCGCAGGCTCAACTCGGGCCCGAGGCGGTCGATCGCACGAAAGGCGGCGTCGACGATCTCTGCGCGCACCTTCTTGCGATGTTCGCGCCAACGCTCACTGCGGGCATCGACCTTCACCCGCGGTTGGGGAACCGGTAGGGGTAGGGACGGTCTGCGCACCCGCTCACTGTACCGGCTGGCACCGCCTGACCTGCCACGATCACCGGTTCGCCGGTGTGGGTGTCGGCCGAGAGTGGGTCGTCGGTCACTTTGCTCGTTGGGCTGCGTTCCGATCCCGCGGGTACTATCTGCGCCCGGGGATACAGCCAAGCAATCGAGACGGGACGCATGACGCAGCGATACGACCTGGTGGTAGCAGGCGGTGGGCCATCCGGCGCCGCCGCGGCATGGCAGGCGGCTCAGACCGGCGCCAAGGTGGTGGTCCTGGACAAGGCCGAATTCCCCCGCGACAAGCCATGCGGCGACGGCCTCACCGCCCGCGCGGTCAGCTATCTGCAGAAGATGGGCCTGGCCGAGGAGGTCGACAAGTTCCACCGGGTGAATCGAGTCACGGTGTTCAGCCCGTCTCAGTGGGAGCTGTCCTTTCCGAAGCGGCCGGGAATGCCGGACCACGGCTACGTCGCCCCGCGCCCGCAGTTGGACACGTTGCTGTTGAAGCACGCGGAGGCCGCGGGCGCAGAGATTCGCCAGTCCTGTGAGGTGACCGGACCGGAGCTCGACGCCAGCGGTCGGGTCGTCGGCGTCGTCGTCAAGGGCGGCGACAAGGTGTACGGCGACGCGGTGATCGCCGCCGACGGCGCGTACTCCCCCATCAAACGGGCCCTGAAGATCGACTCCGAGTACAACGGCTACTCCGCCATCGCGATCCGCGCGGAGATGGAGGCCAACAAGCCGGACTCCGACTCGCTCGACATCTACCTCAAGCTGCAGTTCAACGGCGACCAGCTGCCCGGCTACGCGTGGGTGTTCCCCTTCGGGGGCGGGCGTATCAACATCGGCCTCGGCTACGTCAACAGCTACAAGAACTGGCAGCAGATCAACGCCACCCAGTTCCTCGGCGAGTTCATGCAGACACTGCCGCGCGAATGGGACCTGCCGCCGATCGAGGAGCTGAAGAAGAACAAGATCGTGCGCGCCTGGCGACTACCGATGGGCTTCACCGCGTGGCCGCCATGGCGCCCGGGCGTGCTGTTCACCGGCGACTCGCTGGGCGCGGGCAAGCCTGCATCGGGGGCGGGTATCTCCAAGGCTCTCGAATCTGGCCTTGCCGCAGGCGAATGCGCGATCGCGGCCCTCACCAATGGCGGCCCGGACGACTTCACCAACTATGCGCTGCGCATGGAGGCCGCGTGGGGCAGGGAGTATCGCCGTGGCCGGTACTTCCACAAGCTCGCGGGCATTCCGGCCGTCGCGAACAACGGGATCAAGCTCATCGACAACGCGTTCTTCCGCGAGCGGCTGCTGAGGTCGATGTACAAGAAGGAACAGGGCCCGACGCACCACAAGGTGAAGTAGGGCTCGTCAGCGTCGACCGCGTTCGGTTCGGCCCGGCTTGCGAGCGACCTTGCCCGCGGCTGCGCGGGCGGCCTGCTTCGCCAGGGTCTTCTCCCGTGCGGTGCGTTTCGGCGCCGCCTCGGTCTGCCCTCGTGACGAACTGGCTTTGCGGCCCCGCACGATTCCGATGAACTCCTCGACCAGTGCCGACTGCTGCCCTGTTGGGACGGCGAGCACCACGGGGCACGCTGGCGCGTCGGCGATCGGCCGGTAGGTGAGGTCCTTTCGGTGGTACAGCCGCGCCAGCGACTGCGGAACGATGAGAGCGCCTGTCCCCGCGGCCACGAGTTCTGTTGCTTCCCTGGTGGTTTCGGGGCGGTGCTCGACCGGCGCCCCAGTGC
>JAVHWG010000533.1:0-6019 GCA_032159965.1 Mycobacterium sp. | reverse complement strand
GGCGGTCCTCGAGGACCGGCTGCGCGCTCACCCGTTGATCAGCCAGGCGATGGTCGTCGGAGACGGCAAACCCTTCATCGCGGCGTTGATCACGATCGACCCCGAGGCGTTCGCGGGCTGGAAAGATCGCAACAGCAAGGCCTCTGACGCAACGGTGAACGATCTCGTGCACGACTCAGACCTCACCGCCGAGATCGACCTCGCCGTCAAGGAGGCCAACCAAGCCGTCTCGCACGCCGAGTCGATTCGCAAATTCACCATCCTGCCAGTCGATTTCACCGAGGACACCGGCGAGCTGACCCCGACGATGAAGGTCAAACGCAAGGTCGTCGCCGAGAAATTCGCCAGCGAGATCGACGCGCTGTACGGCTGAGTCGGCCGATCAGCCGCTCAAAAGCGTCGCCAGCCGCGCTGTGTGGATCTGCCATCGCCACTGCTCCACCACCCAGCGCCGGCCCTGCCCGCCCATGCGGGCAGCAAGGTCGCGATCGACCAGGATCCGGCTGACGGCGTCCGCGATCTCGTCGACCGATGTGCCGTCGACGACGAAGCCGGTGCGTCCTTCCTGCACCGCCTCCGGCGCTCCTCCTGACCGTCCCGCCACCACCGGAACGCCGCTCGCCGACGCCTCCAGGTACACGATGCCCAGACCCTCCACGTCCAGCCCGGCCCCGCGTGTGCGGCACGGCATCGCGAAGACGTCGGCCACGGCGTGATGGGCGGGTAACTCGGCGGGAGCGACGCCGCCGGTGAAGATGACGTGGTCGGCGACCCCGGCGTCGTCGACCAGTTTGCGCAGTGTGTCCAGGTACGGTCCCCCGCCGACGATCATCAGCGCGGCATCGGACACTCGCGTCCGGATCTGCGGGAAGGCGCGGATCAGCATGTCCTGGCCTTTGCGCGGGACCAGTCGCGACAAGCACACAATCACCGGCCTGTCGCCCAGCCGGTAGCGCGCGCGCAGCTCCTGCCGGGCGGCGAGGTCGGGGTGAAACCTCTCGACGTCGACGCCGGGCGGGAGGTGTTCGAACGTGGCGTGGGATCCGAACGCCGACGCGAAACGGTCGCGGGTATAGCGGCTGATGTAGGTAAGGACGTCGCTCTCGGCGCCGATTCGTCGCAATGCCGAACGCGCCAGCGGCAGCATCGACCAGCCGACCTCGTGGCCGTGAGTGCTGGCAAGTACACGTCGCGCCCCGGCGTGGCGCGCCCGGCCGCCGAGGAGCCCCAGCGGCGCGGCTGCACCGAACCACACCGTCTCGATGCCGCGGTCGGCGACCAACCGCCGCATCCGCGTGTCCACCGCGGGGACCGGGAGCATCAGGGTGCCCGGGTGCCGAACCACCTCGAACGGCGCGCCGGCGTCGTATTCTGCGGCGAGCTTCCACTGTGGCGCATACACGGTGAGCTCGTGTTCGCCAAGTTGCGCGAGGTGCGTCGTCAGCGCCTCCAGATAGGCCTGAATGCCGCCGGGCCGCGGCGGGAAATCGTTGGTCACCAGCAGAATTCGTGTCACGGCTGCTCGAATTTATCCCGCGAGCCAGCGCTGCCAACCGGACAGCAGGCCGGGCAGCGACGTGCCCAGCACATCCTGTGCGGCGGCGTCGGAGTCCGGGTGACCCGGCCGGCATGCTTGGACATAGAACCGCTGCAGCGCGCGCGGGCCGTATGTATCGGCGACGAACGTCGCGAACCACCAGGCCTGGTCGTATGCACGGGATCCGGCCGTGCCGCCGGCGTCAAGTTCGGCGTCGGAGGGCAACCGCGCCAGCGCCGCGGGTGCGCGCGGACGGGAGTCGGCCGGCCGGGCGACGTAGTCGGCGACGCCCTCGGTCAGCCAGCGTGGTGCGTCGGATGCGGTCCGTGCGCGGCTTGCGTAGTGAAAAAGCTCATGCCGGAACACTATTCGCAGGGATGCGTCGCTCATCGTGTTTGCCCCCGGCGCGAACACGATGCGCTGACCGACGTTGACGGCGGCGACACCGGTCCAGTCGCGGTCGGGCATGCCGGTCTGTGTCGCGAATTCCTGATCCGTTCCCGTGGTGACGACGACGACTTCCCGCGGCCACTCGTCGCCCCAGAATGCCGACACCGCATCGATGGCGCCGGGCGCCCCGGCGGAAATCCGGTCAGATAACGCCGCGGGACCGCCGCGGTCGACCAGCTGCAGGCGGTGCGCGGCGACCGGCGCCGATACCGACCGCCCGAGCAACGTTGCCGCAGCCGCCGATTCAAGGACCAGGAGGAGGCCCAGCGCAACGGCCAGAAGCCGTCGGCTCAGCGGCTGCTGCTCAGTAACGGCGGACGTTGTAGATCGGGGCGTTGCCCACCGGCGCGACCCTCACCGGCGTGCCGTAGGTGGACGCGTGCACCATCATCCCGTCGCCGATGTAGATCGCGACGTGGGAGGCGTCGCCGTAATAGGTGACCACGTCGCCCGGCTGCATCTGGGACAGGTCCACGGGCTGCCCGCCGCGCGCCAGGGCCTGGCTGGAGTGCGGAAGCGACATGCCCGCCTGCTGGTAGGCCCACATCACCAGACCGGAGCAGTCGAACGCGTTCGGTCCGGAGGCGCCCCACGAGTACGGCGAGCCGATCCTGCTCAGCGCTGCCTGCACGACCACCGTGCCCTCAGGCCCGCCGCCGGGCATGTGCGGCTCAGCCATATCGCCCGGCGGGATCGCCGCGTCGGGGGACGGCCCCATGGCGTTGATGTCCACCTCCGGTGGCGGGGGCAGGTCGTTGGGCAGCGCTTCCGGCGCATCGGGCAGTGTCGCCGGCGGCGGCACGCCGGGGCCGGCCAGCGTGGACCGCTGCGCGGGGGTCAGCGCCAGGTACTGCGACTTCACGATCGCGATCTGCACCTGCAGCTTGCTCTGCTTGGCCTGAACGTCGGCGCGGACGGCGGCGGCCTGCTCGGCGGCCGTTCTGGCGTCGGACGCGGACTTCGACGACGCGGCCTCAGCGGCGGCGGTCTTCTTGCTCACCGCACGGTAGCTGGCCATCTGCGCGGCCATCTCGCTGGCGACCGACGCCTGGGCCGTCATCTGGTCGATCAAATTCTGCGGTGAGGTTGCGGTCATGATCGCGCTCAGCCCGTCGGTGCGTCCGCCCATGTACATCGCGGCGGCCAGTTTGTCGACGACCCCCTGGTATGTCGCCAGCTCCGTCTTCGCGCTGTCGGCAGCCGCCTGGTCCGCGGCGTGCTTGTCGTCAGCAACTTTCTGTACGGCCAGCTTCTTGTCCAGATCGACCTGGGCGGTGTGCATTTCCTCTGTCGTCTGCTCGGCTTGGCGCGACAGGTCGTTGAGTCGGGCCAACGCGTCGGCGACCGGATCGGCGTGTCCGATGCCGGTGACGATGCTCGCGGCAAGCGAAACAGCTGCCATCGCAGCCATTATCGATCGCCGAAGTCGACGGGTGGTCAATCGCGCACGGTCGAAACTCAACGTGGAGATTCCTTAAGGTGCCGCGGCCAGGGGCCATCGCTGCTCAGGTCTCAGATAGGTTACGAAACGGGTAAGGCCTTGTCCAACAAGACAGCAAATCTAAGAGGAGATCTTAGAAGTTACCTCTGACCGGTAGTTTGCCAACGCGCTCAGGCAACCCCCGGATCGTCGCGCCGGTGGATGGGCACGAGCCGAAGGCGCGGCGCCAGCCCGGCGTCGGCAAGTGCTTCAAGTGCCGCGCATTCCTCCCGGTTCAATGAGGTCGTCGAGTCCGGCTTGCCGATCAACACACTGATTACACAATCGTTGCAAGCCGCGCCGCGCACCGCGCAGTTGTCGCAGTCGATGATCATGCCGGCAACGGTAGCGACACCCCCCGACAAGCGGCCGACACGCGATTCAGCGCGACTGTCGGTGGGACTGCCTACGGTCGGCCCATGGAGCAACTCAGCTTCGCGGACGTGGACCCGTCAGCGGGAGTGACGTTGCGGGACACCACCTTCGTCGTCGTCGACCTCGAGACCACCGGCGGCAGGCACTCGGCCACCACCGGACCGTGTGACGCGATCACCGAGATCGGCGCCGTGAAGGTGCGCGGCGGGACAGTACTCGGCGAGTTCGCGACGCTGGTCGATCCCGGCAGGGCCATCCCGCCGCAGATCGTGCAGCTCACAGGCATCACCTCAGCCATGGTGTGTGACGCGCCACGGATCGAAGGGGTGCTGCCCATGTTCCTGGAGTTCGCCCGTGGAGCGGTGCTGGTCGCCCACAACGCCGGCTTCGACATCGGGTTCCTCAAGGCGGCGGCACGTCGCTGCGACATCGTCTGGCCGCGGCCACCCGTGCTGTGCACGGTGCGGCTCGCCCGCCGCGTGCTCTCCCGGGAGGAGGCGCCCAGTGTCCGCCTCGCCTCGCTCGCCAAGCTGTTCGCGGTGTCCACCCAGCCCACGCACCGTGCGCTCGACGACGCCAAAGCCACAGTGGATGTGCTGCACGCCCTGATCGAGCGGGTCGGCAATCAAGGCATCCACACGTACACCGACCTACGCGAGTACCTACCGAATGTCACTGCCGCACAACGGCGCAAGCGTGTGCTGGCCGCTGGGCTACCGCACGCCCCCGGGGTGTATCTCTTCCGTGGCCCCGCCGCCGAAGTGCTTTATGTGGGCACGGCGACGAACCTGCACCGTCGCGTCGGTCAGTATTTCACCGGCGGTGATACCCGCGCCCGGATCACCGAGATGGTCAACCTTGCCACCGCCGTCGATGTCGTGGAGTGCGCGCACTCGCTGGAGGCCGGAGTGCGCGAGCTGAGGCTGCTGGCCGCACACGCGCCGCCGTACAACCGCCGGTCACGGTTCCCCCACCGCTGGTGGTGGGTGGTGCTCACCGATGAACCGTTCCCCCGGTTCGCGGTGGTCCGGGCTCCCAGGCAGGCTCGCGCGGTCGGACCGTTCCGTTCCCGCGCCGACGCCTCCGACACCGCTGCGCTGCTGGCCCGCTTCACCGGAGTGCGCACGTGCAAGACACGTATCGGCCGGTCCGCACTGCACGGACCGGCATGCCCGGAACGGGAAGTGGCACCGTGTCCGGCCGCCCGCGGCATCGCTGCGGCCGACTACGCCCGCGCCCCCCTGTCGGCCGTCGCGCTGATCGACGGCCGCGACGACGCCGCGTTCACGGAGGTGATCGCGAGAATCGAGGATCTCGCTGCGCGGCGGTGCTATGAGACTGCCGCCCGCCTGCGCGACCACGCCGCGTTGACCATGGAGGTGCTGTGGCGCGGACAGCGACTGCGCGCACTGTCCGACGTCGGCGAGTTCGTCGCCGCGGCACCGGACGGCGACGGCGGCTGGCACATCGCTGTGGTGCGGCAGGGGCAACTCGCCAGTGCGGCGGTTGCCCGGCGCGGCGTGCCGCCGATGCCCGTGGTCGATTTCGCGTGCGCAGGTGCGCAGACAGTTCTGGCGAAGGAGGCGCCGCTGGGCGGGGCCCTGGTCGAGGAGACGGCGCTGATCACCCGGTGGCTGGCGGCGCCGGGTGTACGCATCGTGCGGGCCGAGCCTGGCTATGCCGAACCGGTCCGCTCGGCCGGGCGGTGGGCCGGATGGGCGTCGGCGGCGCGATCGGCGAAGGTCTCATCTATTGCTCTTCGCGCAAGCGGCTCATCGGCGTCAGATCTTCTGGGTGAACCGCGCCCAACGCGCCAGCAGCTGTTCGGCGGCGCCGGAGTCGATCGCGGCGACGGCCTTCTCCAGCGCGCTCTCCCACGCGGGCAGCCATTTGGCGTCGCTGGCTAGCCCCGCGTGGGCCACCAGCGCGCCGGCGGCGTTGAGCACCACGGCATCTCGCACCGGGCCCTTCGCCCCGGCGAACACCGCGCGAGCCTCTGCGGCGTTGGCTACTGCGTCACCGCCGATCAGTTCGCTGAGATCGGCACGCGCAAAGCCGAACGCCGCAGGGTCCAGGGTCAGCCGGTCGACCGTCCCCGCCTGTACCCGCCAGATGGTGCTCGTGGTCGTCGTCGTCAACTCGTCGAGTCCGTCGTCGCCATGCACCACCAAGACGCT
>JAVHWG010000496.1:0-17410 GCA_032159965.1 Mycobacterium sp. | reverse complement strand
CATCCAAAGACTCGGCCTCAAGCGCGAAATGATCCAGACCGGTACGCACAGGGTCGAACCGTTCACCCGCGTTGCTTGAATGCTCACATAGGTCAAACACTTGGCCGCCCAGGCTCAGAATCGCCGCGCGCCCTTGGAAACGACGGCTGTCCTCACCCTCGGGGGTATCCGCCACCAAGAGATCAGCGCCGAGCACGTCGCAATAGAAACGAATGCTGCGCTCAAGGATGGCCACCGAAATCCCAAAGTGATGCAGTCCGGCCAAGCGCGGACGAGATGAATCGCTTTCCACGAGCTTCGATGATGCCACCGGCGGCACTGGAACACGTCGTTTCAACTACCAGGACCCCGTGCAGTTCATCTCCAACTTGAAGTCAGCAGGGCCGCCGATGCGTTTCTGGAGCGTCTCGTCGTACATCTCTTCTGCAGTGCCCGTGACGGTGCAGTTGTCACCATCTCTGGTCAGCTGTACGTGACCGTGTTGGCCCGGCGCGAAGCCGATGGCGTAGGTGCCGGAGCCGTCTTGCACACTCAAATGGACCGACTCAACCTGAGTGGGTGCGTCATAGAGGACGACGAATTGGTTGACGGGCGTGTGCATGTCGACCGCGCTTAATTTTCCAACGCTTTCGCTTTCGCATGTGATGCCACCACGGTTTACGTCTACACCAGCTCCAAGTACCTCGGCGGCATGGCCGTCGAGTGTCCAACGAGCACGGGGACCACTGAGGCCAGATCCACTGGACGCGGAACCGCCGCTGTTGGCACCGCCGCTTTGATCAGATTTGCACCCCGCGACGCTGACAGCAACCACTGCAACGGCGGCTACAACGGCAACGACACCCGATCTCCCCAACATTCGGGCCTCTCGTCTGAAATCAGCAAACAGAATGAAGCGAGACAATACAGGTTAAGTGCCGAGAACGTAGCCGGGCAGCCTAGTTCCGAGGCTAGGAAAGCTTGCCAGCGGCAGGGCGCGCTCCACCTGAAGGCTCAGACGTTCCTCCTCGATGGTTCGCACGATGTTTTTCGTGCCGTTGGCTTGCGGTCAGGGCAACGACGGAGGCGGAACCGATGCCCAGAACGCGCACTGGTGATCGTCGGCGTATGACGTGAGGGTGCGATTCTCGGGGGTGTCCAGCGACATCCACGGGCCGCTGGCTGCACCCAGAGCAGGCCATGCCGGCTCTCCGCGCGGGATACCGTCGGCGACGAATCCCGCCCAGTAATCGATCATCTGCTCCGACAGCTTCTGCTGCGCTGCGGTCAGCGGCGTGGCGCCGCCAACATCGAAGAGGTACCGCAGCTCCAGCGCGTGACCCGCACCGACGGCGAGCGGGGCGGTGTACAGCAGGTCGGGCAGGGGAGCATGCCGGTCCCTGAACTCGTAGCCGTAGACGGGTGCACTACGCGCGAGGTCCGATTGCAATTGGTTTGCAGGACAGGCGAACAGGCGATCGGTCATTACCACCGAATACGCCGCATCCGAACTGCCGTACCGGTCCAGCGGGTACTGCTTTGCGATCCGGTCGCTGTCGGCACCGAAAGTGTCCTTGAGTCGTTGGGAGTAGTCGGGGCTTCGATGATCCGCCAGCCACTGTAGTGCTGCGAACAGTGTCCATTCGTTGAGATTGGTTCCGATCAGTACCGGAACCTTGACCCAGTTCCCTTGCGCCACAGCGGTCGTAGGATCGATCGGCAGCGTCGCCGTCCCGCTGATCGGGCCCGTCAAACTACCGGGGCCGAAGGGGTAGTACGCGGGCGCCTCGTTCATCTTCTCTCTTGGCAACCCCCGGAGGCAGTCGGCCGCCGTAACCGGATCAGCGCACCCCACAGCGGCGGCATACGCCAGACTCGCCTTCTCGGCGGCGGCCCGACCGACCAAAGCCTGGCAGGGGCCGCTCTGAACGATTGCCGCGCGGAACAGGCCGGCCGAACCCGGCGCCACGAGGTGGTCGCAGACGGACATGCCGCCCGCCGATTCGCCGGCGATGGTGACCTTGCGCGGATCGCCGCCGAAGTTGGCGATGTTGTTGTGCACCCAGCGTAATGCCGCCTGCTGGTCCTGAAATCCGTAGTTGCCGACCTCATCGCCTACGGCCAGTGCCGGATGTGCCAGAAAGCCCAGTGCGCCAAGCCGATAGTTGAGTGAGACGACGATGATGTCGCCGCGCTCGACCAGCCATCGGGAGTCGTACACGTCGCTGCTGCCGTTCTCGAAGGCGCCGCCGTGGATCCACACCATCACCGAACGCGCGCTGTCCGCCTTCTCGGCGGGGGTCCACACGTTGAGAGTCAGGCAGTCCTCGCTGACGTTGCGGCCGCCCGCCGGGTCGTTCTTCGTGTTCTGCGGACAGTGACTCCCGGTCTCCGACGCGTCGCGCACACCCTCCCAGGGCTTCGGCGGCTGCGGCGGCTGCCACCGAAGCGCACCCAACGGCGGAGCGGCGTACGGAATCCCCGCGTAGAGAACGTGATTGCCAGCGGCCACTCCGCGCACAGTGCCCGTCGCCGTCCGCACCTCGGGGGCGGCCTTCGGATCGCCCCCGCACGCCACCGCCGTCAGGATTGCGGCACACAGCACTACGACGAGTGATAGCCGGCGCAGATACACCCACTCAAACTACCCATCGCGCACATCGGTCGTGAACATCACGCGCGTCCGGGTCGGGTATTTCGCTGCCCGACTGACCGCGACGGTCATCCCGCGGCGACGAACTCCGCTGCCCGGTGAGCGAGCATGAGGATGGATGCGTGCGGGCCACGACGGGTGATCGCCGGCAGCGCGGACCCGTCGATCACCCAGAGCCCGTCGACGCCGCGGACGCGGCACTGCGGATCCAGCACCGCGCGCTCGTCACCCTCGAGGCCCATCGGCGCTGTCGCGCAAAGGTGCTGCGACGTGGACCAAAGTGGCTCTGCGCCGGTACTTGCCACGCTGCATACTTCGCGGGCGAGTTCGCATCCACGCTGCAGGTCCGCCGTATCGGCGGGATCGCGGTCATACCGGTGTTCGATCCGGGGAGCGACACGCGGGTCGCTCGAGACGACGGTGACGCGCCCCCGGGACCGCGGCTGCATCAATGCGACGCCGACGTGCGGCCAATCGGGCCGACCGGCACTGCCGTCCCCGATCATCGCGATGAATCCACCTGTGTATGGCCGGATTTCGATGTCATCGTCGGTGCGCAGCACCGCTTCCAGTACTGGCCGTCCAGCCGCCGTCACCCAGCTCGTCGGCATTATCCACTCGGGGTGGTCGATGCAGTTCATCCCCACCGGGGCGACGAGAACAGCCGGAATACCCGCGGCTCGCAGCACGTCCTGGTCGCCGATACCTGAGAGCATGAGGATCTGAGCGGTAGCGATTGCGCCCGCGCACAACACGAGTCGGTCAGCAGTCAGAGTGATCGGGCCGTTCGGGCCAATCGCGTCGACACCGACCACCCGTCGCGACACGAACCGCAGCCGGGTTACCGACGTCCGCGTGAGCACAGTGAGATTGGGTCTCGCGAGCGCAGGCAGCAGGAAGGCCGATCCGGGGCCGACGCGAACACCGTCGGCGATGTTCAGCGGAAGCAGGCCGATTCCCACCATTGCGTCACCGGCATCAGCTGCGCCGTTGAGATCCGCGATGGCTGCGAAACCCGCGGTCCGTGACCGCTGGATGAAATCCTCTGTGCACTCGGTGATTTCGCTGGGCCGCTGGACCGGTATCAATCCGGCCTGTCCGTGCAGCGGGCCGTCGAAATCCAGGTCGGTCTCGATCTGGCGGAAGTGATCCAGCACATCTGTCCACGCCCAACCCGGCAGCCCCCACCCGTCGAAGTCGGCGGGCAGGCCCCGGCAGAAGTATCCGCCGTTGACCGCGCCCGAACCGCCCACCACCGCGCCGCGGACGATCTCGCATGTCCGGCGGGGCTGATCGGTCAGCACCGTCTGGAAACGCTGCACCACGGGGCTGGCGGAACCGATCGGCAGCACAGCGCCGTCGGAAGTCATCGCACCAACGTCGGCGTCCGTCAGTCCCGGACCCGCCTCGACTACCGTGACGAGGCACCCATCGTCTGCGGACAATCTTTCCGCCACAACACTTCCAGCGCTTCCGGCACCTATGACGAGAACATCGCTGTGCAATGCGACGGTTACGTCCGAATCTGCGGCTTCAACGGCCCCGGGTGGCGCTCCTGCACCATCCCGCTCCACATGCCGGCTCCGTAAGCGAGGTCGTCGAGCCGCTTGAGCACCAGATACGGGACGACACCGAGCTGTTTGGTCTGCACGTCGACGTTGTTGTGCCTACTCACCCAGTCGGCAACCCCGTCGATGATCGCCGCCATCAGGACGATATGCCGGAACCGGCGGAACAGAATCGCGGCCAGCAGGGCGATCGGCCAGTAATGCCGGCAGACGGCCGAGGCCAATTGCAGCGCCGCCGAGCCCATTCCCCGGGCCGTCAGCTCGGCCACGTCCTTGGGCTTGGATTCGACACCGCTCAGGGTGTTGGCGATGCGCCGGGCCGTGAACGCTGCGATCACGATCGACGCCAGGTAGCCCAGCCCCGAGCCCATCGCCATCAACAGCCACAGCAGAAGTGTCCATCCGGAGATCACCAGCGGAGCCGTCTTGTCAGGATGCCGGACCGACAACGGAGCGGCCGACTGGCCATAGAAAGCCTTGCGGGCCAACCATGCTCGCATTCCGACGCGGTGGTCGTGAGCGACCAGGGCAATGGGCTCGTAGCGCAGCCGGGCGCCGGATTCCACCAGCCGCCAGCACAGGTCGACGTCCTCACCGGACCGAAGCGTCTCGTCGAATCCTCCCGCCGCCAACATCGCGGACCGCCGACATATGATCGCCGCGCTGGGAACGTACGAGACGGGGCCGTAGGGGACGATCGGCGCCTCGCGGCGACCGAGGTCCAGCGATGACCGCACTGCCTCGTAGCGCGCAATCATGTTGTCGCTGTGCGAAAGTCCGACGATGCGCGGCGCAACCAGCGCCACCGCCGGATCGGCGAAGTGCCCCAGTAGGGCCTCCAGCCACCCGCGTCTGGGTACGACATCGGAGTCGAGGAAGGCGACGTAGTCACTCTTGCACGCCGCCAGTCCGGTGTTGCGCGCGGCGGCGGGGCCCTTGCGCGTCGCATGCCGAATCACCTCGACCTGGCATCTGGTGCTTTGGAACTCATGCTGCCGCAGAGGGATGACCGAGCCGTCGTCCACCACGATCACCCGCAGCCCCCGCAGCGTTGACAGCAGTCGGCGCAGTCCGAACACGTTGTCGTGCACCGGAATAACAACGGTGACGTCGCTGTGGGATGGGCCGCCGCACGGTCGTGGATGCGCAACCGTGGCATCCAGAAGAGTCCGCGCGAGCTGGGCGCTGACGGAGTCATGCACCTCGAGCCTGCCGTTGTCGAGCAGCGTCTGAGCGTCCGGAGCGAGCCGAAGCAACCGGGTGGGCGATCCACCGAGCAGTGCCTCGCCGGCGCCCAGCACCCGGACGCGACGATCCACCTGGACAGCAAACCCGTCCGGCAAACGCGGCTGGGTCATTCGAGCATCCCGTACCGGTCGGGGGTCCATCGCCGGACCTGGCTGACGCAGGCGTCAACCACGTCGGAAAACAGGCGTGCGCCCTCAGCCGCCGACGCGGTCGTGGGATCACCCAGCACGCCTACCTCACTTACTGCGGCGACGCCGCCACGACGCATGGCGGGCATTAATTCCGCTAGCGGAGTCACGTTACCCGTACGGCGCTCATCAAGACAGACTTCTTCGGGTGAAAGATAAAGCAGTATCGATGTTTCGGTGTGCCCGGCGTGGGCATCGCCCCCCGGCACCCCACAGGAGTACCACCCGACGTCCCGGCCTTCGGCTCGCAAGCAGGCCACGGCAGCCCTCAGAGCGGCGACGTTACCGCCGTGCCCGTTGACGAAGAGGAGGCGCTGCGCCCATTCACAGGCCGAGCGTCCGAACTCCAGTAACACCTGCTCGAGAGCGAACGTGCCGATCGACACCGTCCCGGCGAAGCTCTGGTGCTCGCCGCTGGCCCCGTAAGGGACGGCCGGAGCAACCAACAGCGGTACCGGATAGCCCGCGGCTTCGAGGCCGGAAACGGCAGCATGCGCAACGGCGGCGGCGATGCGGGTGTCGGTGTCCAGAGGCAGGTGCGGACCGTGCTGCTCGGTGGCACCGACCGGGACCACCACTGCTGGCGACGTACCTTCTAGCTGCTTCGACCTCGACCTCCCAAGCTGCGCGGGGAAGGCCACGCTGCGATGGTAAGCCGAATTCATCTGGGATACGCCAGATGTTGGTGAACGGGTAAGGCAGGATCCGCGAAATTTTGACGAATCCGCTCTCATGATTCACGGCAGTACCGATAGCCACGCGAGCACCACGGCGCGACGGCTCAGGAGCTCCGGTCCGTCGTCACGCCGAGCGCCCGGGTGAACCCCGCGGGCACGACGACGTCATCGGTAGTCAGGTCGTGGATCGACGCCTTGCCGATTCCCCTCAGGGCCGAGTCGATGCCGCCCTGCAGGATGTCCAGGACGTTCTCCACCCCTGCCTGTCCGCCCGCGGCGAGGCCCCACAAATACGCCCGGCCGATCATGACGGCCCTGGCGCCGAGTGCCAACGCCTTCACGACGTCGCTGCCGCGCCGCACCCCGCCATCGAGAAGCACCTCGATGTCGCCGCCGACGGCGTCGGCAATCGCGGGCAGTGCGCGGATGGTGGCGGGCGTGCCGTCGAGGTTGTTGCCGCCATGATTCGACACCGAAATGGCCGAAACTCCGGCGTCCACTGCGCGTTTCGCGTCGTCGACTCGTATCACGCCCTTGAGCATGAACGGTCCGCCCCACAGCTCTCGCAACCAGTTAACATCGTCCCACGTCGGTGGCGGCGTGTTCATCCACTCGCCATAGGCGGCGAAGAAGGGCGTCCCCGGCTGGCCTCGCGGCACCTGGTTGGGCACCGTCAGGTTCGGTGGTCGCATCGTCTTCCCCCACTGCCACAGCCAGCGCGGCTTCGTGAGAGCCGAGGGGGACATTCTCAACGCCGTGGGGAGATTCATCTGTTCGGGAATCTTGGGACTGCCCCAGTCGCGGCCGTGGGAGAAACTCCAGTCGGTGGTCAAGATCAGGCCCACGGCCCCGGCGGCGCGCGCACGTTCCACACGCTGCGCGATTGCCTCGCGATCGCCCAGCCAGTAGATCTGGAAGAAGACCTTGGGGTTGACGCTGATCACGTCCTCGACCGGCTTGCTGGCGAATGACGACAGTCCCATCGCCGTTCCGCGGGCTGCGGCTGCCCGCGCGACGGCGACCTCGCCCTCGGGGTGGACTGCCTGCACGCCCGTCGGCGAGATCACTACCGGCAGCGAAATATCCTGGCCCAGAACAGTCGTCGACATCTCGCGTTTGTCGGTAGCGCCGATCACGTGAGGAGCGAAGCCGAGCTCGGCGAACGCCTCCACGTTGTCGGCGACCGTACTGCCCTTCTCACTGCCTGCGACCAGCGCGGAATATACGGGCTTGGGGAGGCGCTTCTTGGCCTTCTGCTGAGCGAAGCCGACGGTCTCGAACCACTCGGTCATCGCTACACGGGGCTCTCGTTGCAGAGCCGCGCCGGTGGCCGGCGGGTCAACGCCAGCGCCACCGGTCCGCGCCGCGAATGGTCGACGCCGGACCGGGGCACGTGCCGATCCGCCGCGAGCGCCGACTCGCCGAAACCCCGGACGCACTCGGGGTCCGGACCGTCCATCGGGAGGCCGGTGAAGAACTTGGCCGCCATGCAGCCGCCACGGCAACTGTCGTAGTGGCCGCAACTGCTGCAGGCGCCCGCGGACTGTGGCTCGCGGAGTTCGCGGAATAGCGGCGCGTCTTTCCACACTGTGTCAAAACCCCCGTCGGACAACACATTGCCGGCGAGAAATCGATCATGGATGGCGAACGGGCAGGCATAGACGTCACCGACCGGATCAATCAAACAGACCACGCGGCCCGCGCCGCACAGATTCAGCCCGGCCAACGCGCCCGGCTGCCCGAGCGGCGCCAGGTGGAAGAACGAGTCGCCGGTGAGGACGTGGTCACCGCGCTCGACGAGCCAGTTGTACAGCTGCACCTGTTGGTCGGCGGTGGGATGCAGTTCGTCCCAGACGTCTGCGCCGCGTCCGGACGGCCGAAGCCTGGTGATGCGCAGCGTCGCCCCGTACCGGCTTGCCAACGCGGCGAAGTCATCGAGCTGGTCGACGTTGTGGCGCGTCACCACGACCGAGATCTTGGCGTCCTTGAATCCCGCCGCTGCGAGATTGTCCAAGGCCCGCAACGCCATGTCGTACGAGCCGGGCCCACGGACGGCGTCGTTGACGGCGGCGGTCGCTCCGTCCAGCGAGATCTGCACGTCGACGTAGTCGCTGCCGGCCAGCCACTCCGCTCTCTCGGGAGTGATCCGGACACCGTTGGTGGAGAATTTCACGCCGACGTGGTGAGCGGTCGCGTACTCGACGAGTTCCCAGAAGTCCGGGCGCACGGTCGGTTCGCCGCCGCCGATGTTCACGTAGAACACCTGCATGCGCTCGAGCTCGTCGATCACGTCCATGCACTGGCGCGTGGTGAGTTCTCGCGGGTCACGCCTGCCCGACGAGGAGAGGCAGTGCACACAGGCCAGATTGCAGGCGTACGTGAGTTCCCAGGTCAAGCAGATCGGCGCATCCAATCCGCGCTCGAACTGATCGACGAGCCTGGGTACAGCCACAGTTGTATCTGTGTCTTCGCGCAAGCGACTCATCGCGGTCATGTCATTCCTTCGTCACGAGCATGTTGGAATCGGCGAGAACTCCTAGGGCATGCAGGTATGGACGTTCACCATCGGGACTGACTCCCGCTGCGCGACAAGCGGTTCGAGCGTCCGCATGCTCGTCCAGCGACTGGACGATCTTTAGAATTGTGCGGTCTTTCAGGAACGACAGTTTGCGGGTGCCGAAGTGATACAGCAGCGCGCCGAACGACTCCGGCCGCACTGACACTTGCGGGTGCAGTCGCCAGCCGAGCGCTGGGTCGAAGACCACCGAGCGAGGCTTGTCCGAGCGACCATTCAGCACCGAGCGAGGCTTGTCCGAGCGACCAGGCACTCAGTAAACCCCGCACATCCCGTCGATCGACACTTCCTCCACGAGCGTCTCGGTAACGAGCTCTTCCTCGGCGTGCACCTGATCGTTCGGCTCCATCGAAGCAACCTTTCTGCTGTTCGGTCTCGACAGATTGCAGTTGAGTCGACAGAATATGGCATCGAGTGCCGAAATGGAAGGGGTGATTGTGGTCCAGTCTCGGGTAGGCCGTCGCCGGTCGACCTCGCAGCATCAGATCACCGATGTGGCCATCGAGCTCTTCGCCCGCCACGGGTTCGACGAAGTCAGCGTCGACGACGTCGCCGAGGCTGCCGGAATCGCCCGCCGGACCTTGTTCCGGTACTACCCCTCCAAGAACGCCATCCCGTGGGGAGATTTCGACGAACACCTACGGCACCTGCGCGCGCTGCTCGCGGCCGTCGACCCCGTCGTGCCTACCGTGCAAGCACTGCGCGACGCGCTGCTGACCTTCAATACCTTTGACCCGTCCGAGTTTTCACGCCACCGGCTTCGGATGCAGGTCATTCTGCGCACTACGGAACTACAGGCCTACTCGCTGACCATGTATGCCGGTTGGCGCGAGGTCCTGGCGGAGTTCGTCGCGGCGAGGTGCCGGACGAAGGCCTCCGGGTTGGTGCCGCAGACGGTCGCCTGGGTGATGCTCGGGGTCGCGCTGTCGGCCTACGAGCAATGGCTGGCCGACGAGTCGTTGTCGCTGACCGACGCTCTCGGAGACGCCTTCGACGTCGCCCGCCCGGGTCTCGACCTGCCCTGAGCCCGGACTCGCCGAGAAAACTTGCCCGCGACGCGTCGGAATCCGCCGCCGGGCGACGACGATATGAATGTGAGCGCCGAAACCCGTCAACCCGACGCTGCGCGCGCACTCCTGAAGCTGTACGACCAGGCCCTGCCCGCGGTGTACGGATACTTCGTGCGCCGCTGCCCCGACCGGGGGACGGCGGAGGACCTCACGTCGGAGACGTTCCTCGCCGCGATGGACACGGCACGTCGCGACGATCCGCCGGACATCACCGTCGCCTGGCTGATCGGAGTCGCCAGACACAAACTCGCAGACCACTTCCGGCGTCGAAGGGCAATACCGGTCGCGGAGGTGCCCGAGTCCGCGGAGCCGCCGGACACCTGGGATGCCGAGTTGGACCGCATCGTCGCCGAGAGCACGCTGGCCCAGCTCTCGGAACCGCACCGCGCGGTGCTGACGCTTCGCTACATGGACGACTGCTCGGTGACGGAATGTGCGGAGCTCATCGGCCGCACGGTGCACGCGACCGAGGCTCTTCTGGTGCGGGCGCGGCGGTCGTTTCGACGTCACTACGAAGAAGGAGGTGCGCGATGACTCGGCCAGACCCCCTGACCACGCTGCGCGCCGATGACCTTCCGGTGCTACCGGATCCGGCCTTCGCGGCAACTCTGCGGGCCCGGCTGGAATCCGCCCTGTTGCTGCCCGCGGGAACCGAAGGAGTACAGATGAGCGGCACGGCACAAGCGATCGCCGAGCTATCAGAACCTATCGAGTCGGTGCAACCACCGCGCCCCGCGGCGCTTCCCTACCTGGCGGTGGGCGACGCTCGGGCCGCGATCGCCTGGTACACCGATGCCCTGGGTGCCAGCGTGGTGGGTGAACCGATCGTGATGGACGACGGCCGCATCGGCCACGCCGAGCTCGAGCTCGCCGGCGGTGTCCTGTACCTCGCGGACGAGTATCCCGAACTCGGACTCAAGGCGCCTGACCCGCAAGCGGTTTCGGTGAGCCTGATGCTTCACGTTCCGGACACCGACGCCGCGCTGGAGCGGACCCGCAGCCACGGCGCCACCGTTCAGCGCGAAATCTACGAGGGTCACGGCAGTCGGAACGCGACCATCACCGATCCCTTCGGTCACCGTTGGATGCTCAGCGGACCCGTCAGGACGGCGGTGGCTGGCCGCCCGGACGCGATCAGGCACGGCGATGTCGGTTACGTCTCGGTGTGGACACCCGACGCCGACCGCGCGGCCGTCTTCTACGGTCAGGTGCTGGGCTGGGCTTACGACCGGGTGACCCACACGGTCACCAACGCCGAGCAGCCCGTCGGCCTCTTCTCGGTCGACGGACCCCCGACCATGTTCTGCTGCTACGCCGTGTCGGATCTGGCAGCCGCGAGTGAGGCGATCATCGCGGCTGGTGGGCAGGTGGGCGAGGAGTCCGTCTACAGCTTCGGCACGGTCGTGGGCGCCACCGATCCCGCGGGTGTCGCCTTCGGCGTATTCCGACCCAGCGCCGATACGGCGCGTCCACAGCTCAACGGTGCGGGCCCCGGCGAATTGTCCTACGTCACTTACGAAGTGAGAGACTCGGCAGCCTTCCGTGAGTTCTACGGGCGGGTGCTGGGCTGGACCTTCGAGTCCGGTCGGGTGCAGGACGGATGGCAGATCGCCGACACGCACCCGATGGCGGGGGTCGCTGGCGGCAGCGCGGTGTCGACGACGGTGCCGATGTGGACCGTCGCCGACATCGACGAGGCGGTATCGCGGGTGCGCCAGTCCGGCGGCACGGTGCTGCAGGAGCCTGCCCGGCAGCCCTACGGTCTGATGGCTGAATGCCGCGACGATCAAGGCGCCCGTTTCTACCTCGGCAGCGGCTTCTGATGCCGGCCCCGTCCGGCGAGCCAGGGCACTACCCAGGCAGGACGTCGGCGATCGGCGCGCCCGAGGCGATCTTGCCCCGCGACTTCATGACCGCGCCCGGCATGCCGCCACCGACGACGCCGGCTACCACGCCGTCGCGCTCGTAGAAGGCGAGAAACTTGCGCCCGTCGTCGCTGACCACGTGCACGATGTCGTCGGCCTCGGGCTCGCCGAGGCACTGGATCTTCACGTCGTACTGATCGCTCCAGAAGTACGGCACGACGACGAGGTTCGCCGGCAGATCCTTACCGAGCATCGCCGGCACCATGACCCGGGCCTGCTCGGCGACATTGCTCCAATGTTCAACGCGCGCTTGATGTCCCGTCACGTCCTGCCACGACGCCACATCGCCGAGCGACCAGACGTGGTCGACGCTGGTTTTACCGACGCGGTCACACACCACGCCGTTGTCGACCTTCACGCCACTGCCTTCGAGCCAGTCGGTGGCCGGCCGCGAGCCGATGCCGACCACCACCAGGTCGGTGTGCACCTCGGTACCGTCGGTCAGCACGATCTTCTCGACCCGAGCCTCGCCCACCACAGCCTCGACACCCACGGCCGTCCGCAGGTCCACTCCCTGCGCGCGGTGCAGTCGCGAGATCAGCGCGCCGATCTGTTGACCAAGCACCGAGGCCAGCGGCTCGGGTTGGGGTTCCACCATCACCACCTCGACGCCCAGTCCGCGCAGGCTGGCGGCCACCTCGCAGCCGATGAACCCGGCGCCGACGACAACCGCCCGGCGGGCCGACTGGGCCTCTTCACGCAGCGCCATGCTTTCGTCGAACGACCGCAGGACGTGGATGCCCTCAAGATCGGGAAACGACGGAATCCGCCGCGGCACAAGGCCCGTCGCAATCACCAAGTCGTCGTATTCGAGTGTTGCCCCGTTGTCTACCGCCACCATCTGACTGGCGGCGTCGAGCTTGCGCACCGCGGACCCGAGCAGCAGCGTGATGTCATTCTCCTCGTAGAACTCACGCGGCTTGAGCACGGTGTCGTCGAGCTCACCCTGCAGCACCTGCTTGGACAGCGGCGGCCGGTCGTAAGGAAGGTGCACCTCGTCGCTGACGATCGTGATGGAGCCATCGAACTCGGAGCGCCGGAGTTGCTCGGCGGTGCGCGCTGCCGCCAGTCCGCCGCCGACGATGACTATCCGGTTGCTCATCTAAGGGTTCATACACGATCGCCACGGTGTGGTGTGAGTGCCCCTCCCTAGGGCAGACGCCGCTCGATGAGATTCGACAGCACGACGATGCTCTGCTGCGCTCGACGTCCGTCCATCACCGAACGTGAAATCAACTGGGCGATAGCACAATTCGCCGAGGTATTGGCGCAGTCCCGTACCCTCGTGCCCGCCTGACGTCGCTAATACTTCAGCGCACCGCGATCCACAGGAATCTGCACCCCCGACAGCGTCGCCGACCCGTCACCCGCGAGCCACGCCACCACGTCGGCAACCTCGTCTGCCGTCATGAATTCGTTGCGATTGCGCTTGCCGCCGATATCGCCGGGGTGAAAGGGCATGGGCACAAAGCTGTGCAGATAACTCGGGAAGTTCTTGAACAACTCCATCATGGCTTCGTGCTCGACCATCGGCGTGTCGATCGAATACGGGTGAATGGAATTCACGCGGATCCCGAACTCACCGGCCTCCAGCGCAAGCGTGTTCGTCATAGCCGTCAACCCGTGTTTGGTCGCTGAGTAATGCCCGTTGCCCGGAGTGGCCTTGAGGCCGGCAGAGGAGCTGACGATGATGATCGACCCGCCGTTGCCGGCCTCGATCATCGCCGGGACTGCGGCACGGATCGTGCGCCACGTGCCGGTCAGGTTGACGTCGATCACTGCGTTCCACTGGTCTTCGGACAGTTCCCAGAGCCTGCCCCAGCTCAGCACGCCCGCGTTCGCGACAAGGATGTCCAGCCGACCGAACTGTTCGACGCCGTCGGCGACAATCTGCTGCACCGCAGCGCCGTCGCGGATATCGACATGCCGTGCAAGCACCTTTCGGCCCGCGGCCTCGACGCCGCGCACCGTCTGGTCCAGATCCTCCGGGGTTGCGGGGGCATAGGTGATCGTCGGCGACACCGGCGCACACACGTCGATAGCGATGACGTCAGCGCCCTCCTGCGCGAGCCGAATCGCATGTGCGCGCCCCTGGCCCCTGGCGGCACCGGTGACGAATGCGACGCGTCCTTCAAGTGATCCCATAGACGTCCCTTCCGCGGCTGCGGTCAGGCTAGCAGCGAAACTGGAACGTGTTCTAGTCGACCCCGGTGCCTAGATCTCTGCGATGATCTGCGCCCTCTTGGCCTTGTACTCCTCGTCGCTGAGGGTGCCTGTCGCGCGAAGTGTCTCGAGTTCCTGCAAGCGCTGCGCGATCGACGTTCCCGGCGCGCCTCCGCCAGGCATCTGGGCCGCGCCCGTCGCCGCCGCCGCAGGTTGCGATGTCTGCGCGACGGAGCGACGCACGATCGCCTGAAGCTGTTGGCGCAGCGCCGGATTGGAACGCACATCGACCATGCTTTGCAACGGGATGCCATTGGCCTTCAGCATCTGAAGGATCTCCATCAGCGGGCCGGCCTGACCCGTCAGGTCGTAGGTCTTGTTGTCTTCGGACAGGGTGAACTGAGCGGGTACCAGGCCGTTGACCAAACCACTTCGCTCCCAGTCGATTTTGAACTTGTTGGTGGCCGGGTCGACCAGCACGACGAGCTGGCCCTTGTTGAAGTTCCCCATCCGAGTCACCTGCGCGATAACGCGGTCCTGGGCATCGAACGGCGTGAGGCCGGGCCCGGCGATGTGCAGGTTGAGAGAGATCAGCGGCTGATCGTTGATCCGCGTGCCCGTCTCCCCCATACCGGTGATCCGCGCAAGGGCCAACACCCCGTTCTGTTCGAGCGCCGCATTCGACACCGCGGACTTGGCATTGAAATTCGCCAACCCCAACGCGATCAGCACATCGAGCGCGGTAATGAACAACCCGACGTAGAACATCCAGCCGATGTACTCGCGCGCCATCGGGCCGAGTGCGAAGTAAACGATCACGAAGATCGGGCCGACCAAACCGCCACAGAGCAGGACCCACAGTTGGGCCTTCAGGTATCGCGCGAACATCGGCTAATCTCCTCGCTTTTGGCGACTCCAGTCGGGTGTCAGAGTATCGCTGATCATCATTAATCGCCGGTTCTTGGGGTTTGCTTGGAGCTTTTGGCCAAACCACAAGCGGCGCCCACCCTTTCGGATGAGCGCCGCTGGTGGCGTGCTGAAATTTACTTGTTGATCTTGGTGACCCGGCCGGCGCCGACGGTGCGGCCGCCTTCACGGATCGCGAACCGCAGGCCCTCGTCCATGGCGACGGGCTGGATCAGCTTCACCGAGATGTTGGTGTTGTCACCGGGCATCACCATCTCCGTGCCCTCGGGCAGCGTCACCACACCGGTCACGTCGGTGGTGCGGAAGTAGAACTGCGGACGGTAGTTGTTGAAGAACGGCGTGTGCCGGCCGCCCTCGTCCTTGGACAGGATGTACACCTGGCCCTCGAACTCGGTGTGCGGCGTGGTGGTGCCGGGCTTCACGACGACCTGACCGCGCTCGACGTCCTCCCGCTTGATACCGCGCAGCAGCAGGCCGACGTTGTCGCCCGCCATGCCCTGATCGAGCAGCTTGCGGAACATCTCGACACCGGTGACGGTGGTCTTGGTGCTGGTGGGCTTGATGCCGACGATTTCGACTTCCTCGTTCACATTCACCACGCCGCGCTCCACACGACCGGTGACCACGGTACCGCGGCCGGTGATCGTGAAGACGTCCTCGACAGGCATCAGGAACGGCTTGTCGGTGTCGCGGACCGGATCCGGGATCGACTCGTCGACCGCCGACATCAGCTCCTCGATCGACTCGACCCACTTCGCGTCGCCCTCGAGCGCCTTGAGCGCCGAGACCCGGATGACCGGTGCGTCCTCGTCGAAGTCCTGGGCGCCGAGCAGCTCGCGAACCTCGAGCTCGACGAGCTCGAGGAGCTCCTCGTCGTCGACAGCATCGGCCTTGTTCAGCGCGACCAGGATGTAGGGCACGCCCACCTGGCGGGCGAGCAGCACGTGCTCACGCGTCTGGGGCATCGGGCCGTCAGTGGCAGCGACCACCAGGATCGCACCATCCATCTGGGCGGCGCCGGTGATCATGTTCTTGATGTAGTCGGCGTGGCCCGGAGCGTCGACGTGCGCGTAGTGGCGCTTGTCGGTCTGGTACTCCACGTGGGAGATGTTGATCGTGATACCGCGCTGACGCTCCTCGGGCGCATTGTCGATCTGGTCGAATGCGCGGGACTCGTTCAAATCGGGGTACTTGTCGTGCAGAACCTTGGTGATTGCTGCGGTCAGCGTCGTCTTGCCGTGGTCAACGTGACCAATGGTCCCGATGTTGACGTGCGGCTTCGTCCGCTCGAACTTCGCCTTCGCCACTGTGTTGTCCTCCTGGACTGTGTTAGTGCTTCGTGTAAAGCAGGTTTGATCTTTGCAGTTGTTTCTCGCCGCGGAGGCGGCAGGTCAGGTTACTGACCCGTCGCCTTCGCTTCTCACTGACCCGTCGCCTTCGCGATGATCTCCTTCGCCACCTGCGCCGGAACTTCGGCGTAGCTGTCGAACACCATGGAGTAGTTCGCCCGGCCCTGGGTCCTCGACCTTAGGTCGCCGACGTAGCCGAACATCTCCGACAGTGGCACATGCGCTTTCACCACACGTGCACCTGCCCGCTCCTCCATGGCCTGGATCTGGCCACGGCGGGAGTTGAGGTCGCCGATCACGTCGCCCATGTAATCCTCGGGCGTCGTGACCTCGACGGCCATGATCGGCTCGAGGATCACCGGCTGGGCCGCATTGGCAGCCTTCTTCAGCGCCTGCGAGCCGGCGATCTTGAACGCCATCTCCGACGAGTCGACGTCGTGGTAGGCGCCGTCGAGCAGCGTCACCTTCAGGTTCACCAGCGGGTAGCCGGCCAGCACGCCGTACTGCATGGCGTCCTGCGCACCGGCGTCCACCGACGGGATGTACTCGCGCGGGATCCGGCCGCCGGTGACCTTGTTCTCGAACTCGTAGGTCGCGCCGTCCTCACCCTGGAAGGGCTCGATGGCGATGAGGACCTTCGCGAACTGACCGGAGCCGCCGGTCTGCTTCTTGTGGGTGTACTCGACCTTCTCCACCTTGCGGCGGATGGTCTCCTTGTACGCCACCTGCGGCTTACCGACATTGGCCTCGACCTTGAACTCGCGGCGCATCCGGTCCACCAGGATGTCCAGGTGCAACTCGCCCATGCCGCCGATCACGGTCTGGCCCGTCTCGGTGTCCTTGTGCACCTTGAAGGTCGGATCCTCTTCAGCGAGCTTCTGGATCGACAGGCTCAGCTTTTCCTGGTCGCTCTTGGTCTTCGGCTCGATGGCCACCTCGATCACGGGATCGGGGAACGTCATCGACTCCAGCACGACCTGCTGGTTCGGATCCGAGAGCGTGTCACCGGTAGTGGTGTCCTTCAGCCCGATCACCGCATAGATGTGACCGGCCGACGCGTACTCCACCGGGTTCTCCTTGTTGGAGTG
>JAVHWG010000469.1:0-3477 GCA_032159965.1 Mycobacterium sp. | reverse complement strand
TGCACTCGCATTTCCGCTGTGAAAATACAGTTTCGGTGCGGAGGTTTCGGGGCGGAGGTTTCGGCGCGGGGGTTTCGGCGCGGGGGGCTCGGCGCGAAGGAGGAGTCAGGCGGAGTTGAGCGTCATGAGCACCTGCGGCACCAGCTCCCCGATGAGCGGCCGTAATGCCTCCGCCTTCAGATCGTCCGCGGCAGAGCGGGTCATGAACGCCAGCAACAGCTTCCGGCCATCGGGGCCGTACGCGATGCCGACGTCGTTGGTGCTGCCGTAGTCGCCGCTGCCGGTCTTGTCGGCCGTGGTCCAGCTGCCGCCCAGACCCGCCCGCATGGACGACGTCACGTTGGCGCGCATCCAATCATCGAGCTGTTGCCGGCTTGCAGCGGACAGCGCGGTCCCGGTCAGCAGCGCTTGGAAACCGAGTCCCAGCGCCCGCGGCGTGCTGGTATCTCGCGGGTCACCCGGAATCGCGGTGTTCAGCTCGATCTCCCACCGATCGAGCCGCGTCTTGTCGTCGCCGATGGAGCGCGCGAACGCGCCGATCTCCTGCGGGCCGCCGAGCGTGCTCAACAGCAGATTGCCGGCAGTGTTGTCGCTGTGCTGCAGCGCCGCCGCGCACAGCTCCCCCAGGGACATCGTATGCCCGGCCTGCGGCTGGGTTATCGGTGAATTCGGCTTCACCTCAACCGGATTGACGAATACGGCATCGCTGAGGCGGAGCTCTTCGCGCTCGCAGCGCCGCAGCACGGCGGAAGCGGCATAGACCTTGAAGGTCGAGCACATCGCGAACATGTCGTCGGCGTGGTATTCCACTTTGCGTGCCGACCCAAGATCCGCTGCGAACAACCCGACCCGCGCGTTGTGCCGCTGCTCCAGCGCGGCGATGCGCTGCTCGATCGGGGGCAGCGGCTCGGCGGGATCGCCGACCCGCGACGACGATACGGGAGCACCGGGCGCCGGGGACCGCGACGAGCAGCCCGCCGCCCAGGCCGCGGCCACCATCGCGCCGCCGATCGCACGGCGCCGCGAAAGTTCAGCCATCCGCCACCAAGCGTCCCCGGTAGCGTCGCATCCCTGCGATCCAGCCGTCGTAGTCCGCCCCTTTCATGCGGTACATGTCCAGCACCTCCTGATGCGGGAGGACCAGAAACTTGTTCTCGCGCACCGCATCCAACGTCAGCGCCGCCACCTGATCCGGGGTGAGCACCTCCCCCGCCGCAGTCACGGCCCGACCCGCCAGGCGCGCGTCGGGCTCGGCCGACTCGCGCAACCCGGTCAGCAGAGGTGTATCCACGCCCATCGGGCACAGGCAGCTGACGCCGATTCCGGCGTCGCCATACGAAATCGAAAGCCATTCCGCGAAGCCGACAGCCGCGTGCTTTGTCACCGCGTACGCGGCAGCGCCGAGCTGGGTCAGCAGCCCGGCCGCTGAGGCCACCGACACGAAGTACCCGCCGCCGCGGTCGGTCCACAGGGGCACCAACTGGGTGGCGGCCCGGATGTGTGCACGCACATTGACGTCGAAAGCCTGGTCCCAGTCGCGTTCAGGAATGATGAGGCCGGGCGCGCCACCGACGCCGGCGTTGGCCACGTAGATGTCTACGGGCCCGAATTCCGCAGCCGCCGAACGGAGAAGACCGGCGATGTCGGCATCGGCGCCGGCGTCAGCTTGCCGCGCCACCGCCGGGTGACCTTCGGCACTGATGATCGCCGCGGTCTGCTCCGCACTATCACCATCGATATCGCTGACCACGACCTGCGCGCCGGCGGCGGCCAGCGCAACTCCCAGTGCGCGCCCGATGCCCGAACCCGCGCCGGTGACGACGGCCACCCTGCCATCGATATCCATCTGGTTCCCTCTACAGTCGAAGAAGTCGTTGCGGGAGCTGACGTTTGGATTGATACGGGCCAAGAACTGCGGCGCCGTACCGACCGCTGAGCAACCGGCGGGCGATCATGTTCACTTCATCGAGCGTGACCTGGTCGATCTTGGCAAGTGTGTGGTCGATGCTGCGTTGTTCGCCGTAATTGAGCTCGCTGCGGCCGATTCGATGCATCCGGGATGCGGAGTCCTCCAGCCCCAGCACCAGCCCACCACGCAATGATCCCTTGGCGATCCGGCACTCGTTCTCCGTGATGCCGTCCCGGGCAACAGTTTCGAGCACATCGGTGGTCACCGTCGCAACGTCACGGAATCGCTCCGGCAGGCACGCCGTGTACACGGACAGTGCCCCGGTGTCTGCGAATGTGTCGACCGTCGAGTAGACCGAGTACGCCAGCCCGCGCTCTTCCCGAATCTGTTGGAACAGCCGAGAGCTGAGCCCACCGCCGATCGCATTGTTCAGCACCGCCAGGGCCCACCGATGCTTCCAGTGCCGTCCCGGCACGCGAACACCCAGTGCCATGTGGGTCTGCTCGGCATCGCGAGTAGCAAGCGTCAACGTCGGATGGGCGGTCACTCGCGTGCCGCCCTTGCGCGGTGGCAGCGCGCTTCGGTCCCGGGCCAGTCGATTGCTGAATTCGTGTCGCACCAGCGACACCACGTCTTGGTGCTCGATGTTGCCCGCGACGGCGACCACCATCCGCTCGGGCGTGTAGCGGCGGATGTGGAACGAATGCAGCTGGTCCCGCGTCATCGACGACACCGAATCCACGGTGCCGATCACCGGCCGGCCCACCGGATGCTGACCGAACATGGCCGCAAGGAAGACGTCACCGATGGCGTCTTCGGGGTCGTCATCGCGCATCGCGATCTCCTCGAGCACCACGTCCCGTTCGAGCTCGACGTCCTCAGGCGCGCAGACCCCGTTGAGCACCACGTCGGACACCAGGTCGACCGCCAAGCCGAGATCGGCGTCCAGCACGTGCGCGTAGTAGCACGTGTGCTCCTTGGCTGTGAACGCGTTCAGCTCCCCGCCGACCGCGTCCACCGCCTGCGCGATCTGGACCGCCGTGCGCGTCGGCGTCGCCTTGAACAGCAGATGCTCGAGGAAATGCGCGGCGCCGGCGACCGTGGGTCCTTCGTCCCGGGATCCGACGCCAACCCAGACCCCGACCGACGCGGAGCGAACGGACGGGACCTGTTCGGTGATGACGCGAAGACCACCGGGGAGCGTCGTGCGCCGAAGCGGCCTCACCGTGTCACCGGCGCGCGTCCCGCGCCGCAGCTCAACTGCTGGTCTGCGCGGCATCCGTCGGCGCCGCAGCGTCGGCTGACTCGGCGGCCTCGTCCTCGGCGACAAGAATCAGCGAGATCTTGCCGCGGTTGTCGATGTCGGCGATCTCGACGCGCAACTTGCCGCCGACGCTCACCACGTCCTCGACCTTTGCGATGCGCTTGCCCCGACCGAGCTTGGAGATGTGCACCAAGCCGTCGCGTCCCGGCAACAGCGACACGAACGCGCCGAAATCGGTGGTCTTGACCACGGTTCCGAGGAACCGCTCGCCGATCTTGGGCAGCTGCGGGTTGGCGATGGCGTT